>JAUNNT010000060.1 GCA_030531305.1 Akkermansia sp. | reverse complement strand
ATTTTATTGCAGCCACGGAGAACCTACCACAAAAAATCAACTGGGTACTATGTACGATGTACTATTTTGAAAGTTCGCCGCGCTCCACGCGGATTCCCGCCAAGGCAAGCCTCGCCCACGAAGACGGTCGCTGCGCGCCCGTCTTATGGGGCTAAACCCACTCCCCGCCGACGAAAAAGCGCACCCGTGGGAGGGTGCGCTTTTGCGAGGCGGGAGTGGGATTTGAACCCACGAATGACGGTTTTGCAAACCGTTGCCTTAGGCCACTTGGCTATCCCGCCGAAGGGATGACGGGGCGCATTGTAGAGCGGGCGCGGCCGGGTGTCAAGCTAAATTCCGTGCCATACGGCGGGAAAATGCGCGGAGGGGTCGTGCGCGCATTACGCGATGCGCGCTTGACACGCGCGCGAGGAATGGTAGGATGGCGGCAATCATAGTTGAACCATTCAAGATTATGAACCGCATCATCACCCCGATTATTGCACTGGCCCTCACGGTGCCTGTCATGCAGGCGCAAACGGCCGCCCCGGCGGCTCCCGCCCCCACGCAGCAGGCGGCACCCGCCGAACAGGCGGAGACCCCGCAGCAGCTGCAGGCCCTGCAGCAGGATCCGCAAATCCTCTCCGGAGAGCTGCCCAACGGCGTGCACTACATCATCCGTCCCACCACGGAACCGGCGGGGCGGGCGTGCATCCGCCTGTACACCAAGCACGGCTCCCTGAACGAGGACGAGAAGACGACGGGCATCTCCCACTTCCTGGAGCACATGATGTTCAACGGCAGCCGCCACTACAAGCGCGGCGAGCTCATTCCCGCCATGCAGAAGCTGGGCCTGGAGTTCGGCGGCGATGTGAACGCCTACACCGGGCTGGAGCAGACGGTCTACATGATGGACCTGCCGAACCTGAAGGACGAGACGGTGGATTTCTGCTTCACGGTGATCCGCGATTTCGGTGACGGGTCCCTGCTGGAGGACGACGCCATCGACCACGAGCGCGGCATCATCGTGAGCGAGCTGAAGGCGCGCGATTCCGCAAGCTACCGCGCCAGCATCGCGGCCATGCGCTTCCTGCTGAACGGCACCCGTGTGCCGGACTTCCTGCCCATCGGCACGGAGGAGGTCATCCGCGGCGCCACCTACGACACCATCCGCAACTTCTACAAGGAAAACTACCTGCCCCGCCGCATGACCGTCATCGTCACGGGCGACTTCAAGCCGGAGCAGGCCAAGCAGTGGGTGGAGAAATACTTCGGCGACATGCGCGACGTGCCCGGCCGCCCCAACGAGGACCGCGGCAAGATCGCGGACCTGGGCCCGGACCAGACCGTCATCCCCAACCCGGAGAACGCCCAGACCTCCATCTCCATCAACGTGGTGAACCACTACACGCAGCGCCCGGACACCATCGAGCAGCGCGTGAAGGACTTCCCCGGCAACATGTGCCGCGCCATGCTCAACCAGCGCCTGGCCCGCATGACCCGCAAGCCGGACTGCCCGTTCATGGGCGCGCGCATCGGCAAGGGCAGCACCTACCAGGTGATGGACGCGTTCAGCGTGGACCTGGTGGCGGAGCCCGGCAAGTGGAAGGAGGCCCTGCGCACCGTGGTGGAGGAGGTCCGCCGCGCCGCCAAGTACGGGTTCTCTAAGCAGGAGCTGGACGAGGTCATCACCTCCGCCCGCGCCGGGCTCACCCAGCTGCAGAGCACCTGGACCACCGTCTCCGCCAAGGAGATGGCCAGCAACATCGTTGACTGCTTGGACGAGGAAGAAATCATCACCGCCCCCGCGGAGGACCTGCGCGCCTTCGAGGAAGGCGTGAAGCTCGTGCTCGCCCACCCGGAGCTCTGCCAGCAGGAGCTGCAGAAGGATTTCGAGAGCGGCCGCGCCAAGCTCATCCTCACCGGCACCGTGCCGGAGGGCGTGGACGCCAAGCAGCTCCGCAAGGTGTACGACTCCGCCTTCAAGAACGAGGTGGCCAAGCCCGCCGACCAGAAGGAGCTCAAGTTCGCCTACGACAAGGTGGGCGAGCCCGGCTCCATCATCGTGCAGGACACCATCGAGGACATCGGCGTCACCACCCTCACCCTCTCCAACGGCATCCGCGTCAACCTGAAGCCCATCGACTTCAAGAAGGGCAGCATCTCCGTGTCCGCGGCTGTGGACGGCGGCTCGCTGCGCCTGGCGAAGACGCCCGGCCTGAACACGATGGCCGGAGCGGTGATGCAGATGGGCGGGCTGGAGGCGCACTCCGCCACGGACCTGGACCGCCTGATGGCCGGGCATGTGGTGGGCGTGGGCTTCGAGGCCTCGCAGGACCGCTTCATCTTCGGCGGCGGCACCACGCCGCAGGACTTTGAGCTGCAGTGCAAGCTGGTGGCCGCCAACATCATGCACCCCGGCTGGCGCAAGGAGGGCGAGACCCTGCTGCGCCGCGCCCTGCCCGCCACCTACAAGCGCGTGCTCACCACCCCCAACGGCGCATTCTCCATGCAGTCCGGCCGCGCCATGTTCGGCAACGACCCCCGCTTCGTGATGCCCGAGCAGAAGGAGGTGGAGGCTTGCTCCACGGAAATGGTGAAGAAGGCCATGACCCCCTACCTGAAGGACGGCGCCATGGAGGTCACCATCGTGGGCGACTTCAAGGTGGCGGACGTGCTGCCCGTGATTGAGCGCACCTTCGGCGCCATGCCCAAGCGCGCCGCAGAGTTCACCGCGCTCACCGACGAGGAGCGCACGGTCAACTTCCAGCCGTGGGGACAGCGCAAGTTCCTGCGCTACGACACCGAGCTGGACAAGACCATCGTGGCACAGGTGCGTCCCGCCGGAGACGGCATGGACCTCAAGCGCAACCGCCGCCTGGAAATCCTCTCCGACATCGTGCGCGAGAAGCTGTTCGACGGCCTGCGCGCCGAGCTGGGCGAAACCTACTCCCCCAGCGTGGGCGTGACCGGAAACCGCAACTTCAAGGACGCCGCCTTCATCACCTGCGCCTCCGCAGGCGTGAAGGGCAACCGAGAGAAGGTCAACTCCGCCATCGATATCATCCTCAACAAGATCGGCCAGGGTGAAATCACCCAGGAGGACGTGGACCGCGCCGTGCTGCCCATGATTGCCGGCACCGAGAAGATGTTCCGCGACCCCGGCTTCTGGGGCAGCATCCTCACCAAGCTGCAGAGCGACACCAAGCCCCTCCAGACCCTCCGCGAGGTCCTGCCCGACCTCAAGTCCATCAAGTTGGAGGAAATCCAGCAGCTCGGCAAGGAAGTGTTCAGCACCGATAAAACCAACTACTTCTTCACCGTGCCCAAGGACTTCGACAAGGACAACCCCGTGAAGGAGGAGCAGACGTCCGTCACCAAGGGTCCCAAGTGCCCCTCCACCAAGGGAGCCCCCTACCACATTGTCGTCACCAAGGCCACCATGGCCACGGAAGGATGGCCCGCCGTGGTGGAGGCCCTTCAGGCCAAGCACCAGGGCGCCACCGTGCATGAGGTGGCCGACCTGAAGCAGGACACCCTCAAAAACGCCCTGCACGGCACGGAGGCCCACTACGTGGCCTTTGTGCTGCGCCCGCAGGAAATCACCCAGCCGCAGGTGAACGTGCTCAACCGCGTGGCACGCCAGATAGACGACGACCCGTGGGGCGACTGCCTGTGGGGCATGGTCACCGGGTACGAGCCGAAGGACGCGCTGCGCATCGCCAAGGACAACACGCCGCTGGTGGTGAAGCGCATCCTGGGCAGCACGAACGTGGACCCCTCCCGCTACGAGCACAGCTACTGCATCACGGACTGGGGCGGCTTCCCCATCCTGGAGCAGACCGGCTACACCAAACCCAAGGAGACCAAGTACGACCCCAACACGCCGGAAGGCAAGAAAATCTATGAGGAGGGCGTGCAGGGGCTTTTCGCCAACCAGCTCGCCACCCAGAAGCCCCAGATGATCGTCTCCGCCAGCCACGCCACGGAGTTCAACCTGGAGATGCCCTTCAGCAAGGGTATCATCTTCCCCGCCAACAACCGCTTCTACCAGCTCCCCGCCAACCGCTTCCGCGACTTCACGCCCGCGCTCAGCCGGGCCATGAACGGGCAGCCGGAGGCCCTCGCCAAGCTGGCGGCGGACAAGAAGTTCCCCGTGATTGAGCCGGACGGCGAGACCCGCATCTGGCTGCCCGTGGGCAACTGCCTGTTCGGCGACGCCTACGGCACCAACCAGAGCATGGCCATCACCGCCATCTCCGCCTACACCGGGAACCAGCTCGTGGGCTACACCGTGCCCTCCTGGTACGGCAAGGGCGGCTGGGGCACCCTCGGCACCTTCACCAACAGCGTGGCAGGCATCACCCTCGCGGAGGCCGTTGCCATCAACAACCAGTTCATCCTGAACGAGACCATGCAGCTCAACCCCAAGCTCATGGAAATCTCCTTCGACGAGCCCCAGTTCTCCCCGCAGATCCTCATCGGCAGGATGATCAACAAGGGTATCGCACTCAACCAGGAGAAGGTGCAGGACTACCTCGGCCTCGTCCATGACCGCGATGTCATCGCCTTCTACGGCGACCCCGCCTGGAGCGCCACCGTGGACGAATCCCACGTGCAGTCCCCCTACACCGTGGAGTGGACCGGACAGCGCCAGTTCACCATCACCGCCAACCGCGACACCAAGGACCGCTGCGCCGTCTGGTTCCCCAACACCAGCATCGGCCACACCGGAGCCAAGGGCTGCGATGCCAAGGACGCCGTCTACACCAATGATTTCATCCTCTTCCCCACCATGGACATGAAGAAGGGTGAGAAGAAGGTCGTCAACATCCGCTGACGCCCATTACAACCGCATTTGACAATCAAAAGGCCCGCCGAAAGGCGGGCCTTTTTCGCATACAGGCTACAAGAAAAATAACATTGATTTTTCAATGCGTAAGGCCGGCCTTGTACACCTTTTTGTACACCATGCGCGGCAAGTCGGCTTTCTGTGTCATACTCTGCCGCACCCTATCCACGGCACGCGGAAAGCACCCGCAACTGTTAAGGAAAACTTAACAGTTCAGCAGGCAGCGGGGGTGTATATACGTATCTTGCGCGCATTTTCTGACTACTTCCTATTTAACACGTTGAGCATGTGCGCGTTATTGGTAGTCTAGCGCGTGACTACGGCGTGACTACGGCCAGCAGGGAACATTGAAAAATCAATGCTTTTTATTTGCGCCCCTGACTACCACCGCCATGACTACCCGCACCACCAGGGCAGGCAGCAGGCGGCAGGAAGTCAAGGGAGAATGCAAGGCCGCCCCAATCACCAGGCAGGCAACGGGGCGGCGCATCATCTACACCATGCCAGACGCAGCGGTCAACCATCGGCAGGCAGCACCAGGGCGGCGGGAATCATCGGCAGCCATACAGGGCGGCCTGATACCTTGCAAGATTGCAACCATACCCCCAGCGCGTTCGGCTTCTTGTCGCGCTTGCACCCTTCGGCCAGCATAGAGGCAACCCGCCCGCCTTCCCAGTCGGTGCCCTTGTACAGCTCCCGCAGGCCGCGCCACGCGGTGTTTACTTGTAGCGCGTCCAGGTCACCACGCCACCGCAGCCCCAGGGCTTCCAGCGCGCGGCAGGCGTTCTGCTTCCTTTCGGTGTCAGTTTCACGCGCCGCCACTTCGCACAACTGCGCCACGCTGATTTTTCCGCCCCCCGTCCACGGCATCGAGTACCCTAGCAGGGTATCAAGGCATCTTTGCGTGTCGCTTTCGGGCACTTGCGTTTCCTCCACGGCCTGCGCCACTTCGGCGGCGTGTTCCAGATAGGCATCATCCACCGCGCCCCCTTTGGTGAGCGCGTGCGCGCCTGCCAGCAGCTCGCCCAGCATCTCCGCGCGGCGGGCGTTATACTTTGCATCCATCAAGTGCTTCCTGATGGTGCGGGCGTTATCCAGCATCACAGGAACGGCGCGCAGCAGGCGTGTGAACAGACGGGCGGTGAAGTCCTGCCCCTGCGTCATGGCGCGGGCGGCCTCCTGTCTCTGCCACATGGCTTCCCTTGCGGCATCGTCCATCAGCGGGGAAAGACGCAGCACCAGGAAGCGGGAAGTATCGGCGGCGCGGTCAAGGTTATT
Source organism: Akkermansia sp. (assembly GCA_030531305.1). Lineage (GTDB taxonomy): Bacteria > Verrucomicrobiota > Verrucomicrobiia > Verrucomicrobiales > Akkermansiaceae > Akkermansia. The sequence goes on along the minus strand of JAUNNT010000060.1, from coordinate 9,909 downwards.
CGCTATCGAGAACAGCAGGAAGCAGCAGCGCAGCAAGTAATTTTTCGCCGTGCCATCCGCGCCGCCCTTGCTCAATCCCACGTCACCGCTTGTCGCAGCGGAACGCACCAGGGCAAGCAAGCCCTCCATATTCCGCGCCCTGCGCTCCCCGCCGTTGGATTCCGCTTCATCGAACACCACGGGCAGGGCATCATGCCGTATCTTCTGATGAACGGCGTTCGGCGTGGTGTCGCCGCCTTCCAGTTGCACCGCATGGCCGCCCGCCACTTCCTCCCCGTCTCCCTTGCCGCCCAGGGCGCGCAGCATGTCGCGTTTCAATGCGGACTTGCCCGTAAAGGCGGGAGCGTTCACCCATACTTGCGGGCGGTACGGCAGCACGCCTGCCAGCACCGCGCACACCAGCCACCCCGCCACCAGCTCACCAGCACAGGGCAGCACCCACGGGCGGGCGGTGAAGAAGTCCACCAGGCGCGCGCCTTCCTCATCGGTCAAGGCATCATCGGCAGGGTGAATCAGCGGCGCGCCCGCATCGTAGATATACCGCCCGCGCACTCCGTCCACCTGTTCCATGCGGCCATCAGGCAGCACCAGGAAGCAGGCATCCCCCGCATTGTAGACGATACCGCCATCAGCATCACGCCACACGCCACGCCCGCGCAGCATGTCGGGGTTAAACTTTCGCCCGCCTGTTTCATCGAGCATCCAGTCTTTCGCCTGCTTCATAATCCTCCGCTCTGCTTCCGCCACGGCATCGGGCGGGAGGTCAGGCGCAAGCCATCGGGCATAATCCGCAAGTTTTGCCATGCGGCGCAAGTGTGCGCCCGTGTGCTCGTTCATCTTCAAGCGGTAAAGGCTTCTATGCGGGCGGCTCCAATACACATTCCACGCGCCATCCTCTCCCAGCGGAATGATTATCAGCTTGCCCTTCATTGCATCGGCCTGCGCGGCGGCGGCGTTGTCCTCATCACGCGCGGCGGCTTCCTCACGCATTGCCTTGCGGGCATCATTCCCATTGCTCATGCCGCCATCTCCTTCCTGTTCATGAGAATATCATCGGCCAGGTCGCAGGGGTGCGCCAAGTCGAACGCCGCGCGGGCATCTTTCGCACCGCCTCTAGGCATCCACAGGTGAACACGGCGCACACCAGCGGCGCGCAGCACGGCGGCGGTCTTGCTTGCGCCTGCCTGCCCCGCATCGTCGGCATCTTGAATCAGGGTGACTGACTTTCCCCGCAGCTCATCCGCCCAAGCGGCGCGGAATGTTCCCGCATCAGGTTTAGCCACCACGGCGGGCATGTCATCTTGCGGGAAGTCGTCGGGGGAATTGTGCGCCCAGTCGTCCATGAAGCACCACACGGCGGCGCGCACGGCCAGCGCATCTGATTCCCCTTCCGTGATAAACACTTCACCGCACCCGCGCGCGGCATCCGCACCATACAATGCTTGCTTGCTCCCCTTGCACAGAAAGCGCGGCGCGCCCTGCGCCACTTCATCGGGGGAGTTTCTGCGCTTCACCATCAGCACGCGCACGCGCCCGCCATCCATGCGGGTGTAGACGTACAGCAGGCGGCCTGCGGTGTCAAGCCCCAGCAGCCCCAGCCCTGCGGCATCGTCAATATCGGTATGCACCAGCAGCGCGGACAAGGGCAGCCCCAGGGCATCGGCATGCCGTGCCATCTGCTCAACATTCCCAGCGGCGCGCCTGACGGCCTCCAGGGCGGCGGCTTCATCATCGGCGGACAAGTATGCCAGCGGGGCGGCATCGGCGCGTTCTGCGCCCTCCTGCGCGCCAAGGCGGGGCGTTCCTGCGGCGGTTATCCTGTTGAACATTCCAGCACGTCCACGGCGGGCAGGCTTGCGGGAGACACCAGGCGCATCAGCGCGCAGCGTGTACCCCGTTTTCTCTGCCACTTCCCGCACACAGGCCGCAAAATCACGGCGGGCATCCATCCCCAGCACGGCGGCGGCCAGCGTGAACACGTCACCCTGCACCCCGTCCGCCTTGCACACGGCCAGGCCAGCACCATCAGGCGCGGCATCAATCCGCAGTTTCGGGCGGGCGTGCGCGTGGAACGGGCAAGGGAAGTACCAGGACGCGCCCTCACGTTTAGGCGCACCCAGCACCCTTTCAGCATACGCGCGCGCCGTGTCGGCAGCTTTCAGCGCGGCAAGGTCAGCTTGCGAGAATACGGCATCACTCATGACTCCCCCCTTTCTACCCGCCGCGCGTTTTCCATACAGGCGTCTTCAATGTCCCGCAGATTGTACAGGGTGTCACCCTTGCCGCTCTTGCCCGTAGGCGGCACGCATACGCGCACCTTGCCCAGCTCCCGCAGGCGGTAGAGCATCTCGCACGCCGCGCTTTTCTTCTTGCCGTATATCTGCATCACCTGCCCCAGCGTTCCCCACTCCTGCCCCACGGGGGCGGGGCGGGCGGCCAGCTCATCCCGCAGCTTTGCAAGCAGCCACCGCAGGCCTGCATTGACTGTTGCGGGCGTAGCCACAGTATCACCGCCCAGCACGCGGGCAAGGGCGGCCTGTTCATCGTCCATCACTTCAGGATTGCTCATGACTTCATCTCCCTTCCGTTCGCGTTCTCCAGGGCGGCGGCTTCCACGTCGGGGAGGAAGTATCTTGTTTTTCCCTTGCCGTTCGGAGCACAAGGCGCATCCATCGTCCTCACGCGCCCATCAGCGCGCAGGCCATCCAGCCACGCCGCAGTTTCTTTGCGGAATCTGCCGTACACCTCTGCGACTTCATCAGCGGTGAGCCATGCGGCCACCTCATCCAAGGGGAAGAAAGCCGATATTTTCACCCCTGCGGAGTTGCGGCGCGCTTGCACCCTGGTGCAGATTCCGTCGGTGAGGCGAAGTCTTGTCAGCGGTGTGGCGTTCATGCTTCCATCCCCTTTCCGTTCGCGCTCTTCCTTGCGGCCAGGCGGGCGGCGGACTTGTTCCCTTGCGCCTGGTGCCATGCGTTCAGCTTTGCCATCTCGTCAGGGCTAGGCGTGCGCTGTTCAAGCCAGGCGCGCACCTTGTCCAGCTCGTAGCGCGGGCGGCTCCCAGGGCCTGCGGTTATTCCAATAAAGTAGCAAGGACACCCTTTGCGCGTCCATCTGCGTACTGTGCCAATGCTCACCCCTAAAGTGCGGGCGAGCTCCGTTTTTGTCAATGCGGCCTTTGCCGCTGGTTCTTTACTCATGATGTTTGGGGGTTATGGCTGGAGAGTACCCCCAAACCTTATGAGGACACCCTACGGGCCGACTTTTGGCATCTTACCCAGGTGCCAGGGGTCGCTTTTTCGTAGGTCTATCCGCCATTTCTGGCGGTGTGTCTCATAGGCCATGAGCATTGAAGCTCACGCCCGCACCATGCCACACCGCGCCCCACTTGTCAACACTTTTTCACACCATGCCGCACTTTTTTTCAGAACGCCCAGCGGGGGAGACATGCCGCTTGACTACTTTTCGCCCCCTTTTGACTACCTTGACTACCTTTCTGACTACCTCTTATATATTATATTTTAATAGTTTATAGATAAAGTAGTCAAGTAGTCATGATTTTTCAGCCCTTACGCGCGCCCCCGCGCGCGGATGCGTGGCGGGGCATCCATGCACACCTTGCGTCACCGCTTCCCTGTACTCCCGCAGAGTTTCAAATCAGTTCAAAATTTTCTCTCTACCTCCCCCGCCGCCGCATTTCGCCCGCATGCCCTAGGGGTAGGGGTGCCACCACCAGGGGGGCGGGTGTCGCCTGGCAGGACGTTGGAAGCACACGCCATCACCAGGCGCAGGCCGCAGCCGTTCACGAGCGGGCAGAAACATGGAAGCGGCAACCGCGCCGCCTGATACCGCAGCCATCACGCGCACGCACGCGAGACAAGCACGCCCACTCCCTGTGTCCTCACAAGCTCATTCCCACGCCCTGATACGCATTCCAGTATTTAACATGTAAGCATTTAAGCATGCCATGCTTGATTTACATGTATTTTTTATGTGATATAACGCGCACACGCATGCGCGAGAAGTCACCGCCTCCATGGGAAAATTTGCCAAATTTCGCGGATAGGTCACCACACACACGCGCCGCGCGCCGATTGCCTGGCCGTGGGTGGGTATGGTACCGCCCCGCATGCAAAGGGGTAGGGGGTGGCAAGGCTTGCCCGCTCACCACGTCCAGCGGCTCGCAGATGGGAGACAAAGTGCCAGCAAAAAGCCCCACGCCACGCAAAGGCGGCGGGGGCTGGAATGTCGGCGGCGGTGCGCCGTGTCGTCAAGGCTCGTATGCGTTGCGCTCGTCGCACTCGTCAAGCTCCACATACTCCACCATGTCGCGGGTGGCACGGCGTATCAGCTCCGCGCAGGATATGCCCTGCCTCTTGGCCGCGCTCCTCACCTTCTCCGCCGCATCGGCTTTCAGGCGTATAAACACGCGGGCGGTGTCCTTTTGTTTGGTCTTGGTTTTCATAGTCAAGCACTTTGTATATCGTCACAGTATACGGCGGCAATGGCGTTCGCCATCGTGTCCAGGCCGCACCCCGCATCACTCGCCGCCTTTTGTATGCGCGCCAGCGTGTAGGGGTCAATCTCTATGTTCATCCCTGCGGCATCCGCGCCGCCGTTCTGGAACGCCCCGCTTTTCGCCAGGTCAACGGCGCGGGCAAGTCGCCGCTCACGCCGCAAGTATTCCGCGAACTCGTCGCGCGCCATCCTGATTGAAGTGGTCAATTCCTGTTCCAACAAGTCGGGTATGTCGTAAAAGCCGCCATGCGCGGCCAGCTTTTCAAGCACGCCATACAGGCGGCGCGATACGATAAGCTCATCGTTCACGCGCACCATCTCTTGCTTCCTTTTGTTCATCGTCATGCTCATGGTGGTATCTCCCAGGTTATGCGGTGGCAGGATAGGGCGGCAGGGCAGGCGCAGCGGGCGCGGGGGCGTCGCCTGCGGCTTGCATCAGCGGCGCACCAGCGCGGCGGCGCATGTCCATGCTTGCGGTGAAGTAACCGCGTTCTACGGCTTCGGAATCATGCCCCACGGCATCCCGCACCACGGACGCAGAGAGTGCGGCATCACCGCGCAGGCAGGACACCACGGAATGCCTGATGGAATGAAAGCTCTTGCGGCTCACATGGTGCCTGCGCTCCCCTTCCTTGCGTACTGCGGCGGCGGGCTCAATGATACCATGCGCCCGCAGCAGGGCGGTGAACTGCGTGGAAACATAGCTCTCCCCGCCCCTGTTGTAATACTGCGCCATGTGTGGGAATACGTACTCATCCGCGCCCGCCTGCTCCCGCAAGCGTTCCAGGCACGCCACCAGCGGCGGCAGCATCGGAATCATGCGCTCCTTGCGCGTCTTTTTCTCCACTATGTGAAGATATCCAGCATCCCACTTCACGGAATCCCAGCGCAGCAGGCACACGTCCGACAAGCGCAGGCCGTACCCATACCAGGACACCGCCACCATATCGCACCACGGCGCGGGGAACGTATCTATCATAAGCCTAATCTCTTCCATGGTGAACGGCTTTCTCTTTTGCTTGTCCTCTCCCCTATCGGGGTTGACTGATAACGCTTCCCGCCCCAGGTTCACGCCTGCCATCGGGTTTCGGTCAAGCAGGCCGTCAACGTCCACGGCGCGCTTGAACGCGGAGGAAAGGTAGCTCTTGTATATGCCCGCCGTTCCCTTGCTCACCATCCCCAGCAGGCGGCGCACATACGCGGTGCAATCCGCAGGGGTGATGGTGTCCACGCCGCCATCGGCACGCGCCCCCAGGAAGTCGCAGAACAGGCGAAACGCCCGCGCCCTGGTGTTCTCCGTCTTGGCTCCCGCCGTGCGCGGCACGCCTGCCAGGTACTCCCGCAGGGATGGTATCTTTTCAGCGGCACCACGGGCAACCGCAGCGGCGCGCACCGCTTCCACGGCACGCTTGCAGGCGGTGTCACCCTTTGCGGTGGCTTCCATCTCCTGCGCCACATTCCGCGCCAGCTCCCGCGCCTGCCTTGCGGTCATGTTCGGCTCGTTCACCCTGATTCCAGTTTTGCGGCGGATAGGGGTAGGGCTTCCGTTCTCCCGCCATGTGGCATACCACATGTTGCTTCTCTTGATTAGTCCAGCCATAATGTTGATTGATTGGGTTCTCACAGGCGGCCAGCGGCGGGCGGTTTTGTACACCAGCCCTTTTCTTGTACACCAGCGGCACACCAGTTTGTACACCACCTATAACGCACCCCCACGGACTGCCGCAAGTAAAAAACCGCGCCCGCCTAGGCGTGGGAGGCCGTGGCGGGCGGTGATGGACTTAAAATCTGATACAGGCTACAAGATTCGAACTTGTGACCCCATCCGTGTGAAGGATGTGCTCTACCACTGAGCTAAGCCTGCGTGGTTCTGATTTTCTTGCCCCTGCGGGGCAGGTGCGGCGGGATTATAGGGGAAGGCTGGCGGGTATGCAAGACTTTTTTTGAATGTTGGCGCAAAATGACGGCAAAAAGGGTCATTTGCGGAAGAGGGGCGGGGCTTGGGGACCCCAGAAGCGGGCGTACCACTCGTGACCGGGGTGGTTGAGGTGGCCGTGCCACTCGTTTTGGATGTTGAGGCCGTGTTGCTGCGGGGAGGTGCCGAATTCGCGGAGGCGGTGCTGGATGTCCAGGGCGGGGATGAAGGCGCAGGCGGCAAAGAGCAGCACGATGACCGCCCGTTTGGCGCGGGAGGCGTGCGGCCAGCCGCCGTGCAGGAGCACAGCCATGACAAAGAACGGCACCAGCGTGCCCTTGTACAGGAATTCGTTCGTGTCCTCGCCGGTCCACACCAGCGGCATGAGCAACAGCAGCAGCGCCGCCGCGCGGAAGGCGGCGCAGTGCCTGTACCGCCACCCGAAGATGTACAGCGCGCCCAGCATGAAGAGGCTGCCGCCCGCATACGCCACAAAAAACACATCCGCCCGCCCGCCGTACAGCGGGCTCATCCACCCCGCCGCCGCGTGGGAGCCCGCGCCGCTGCCGAAGTACATGCCCAGAAGCACCAGCAGCGGCAGCACGGCGTACAGCATCGGCTCGCGCAGCATCGGCGGCAGCTGACCCCGCCGCACCTGCGGCAGCAGGGTGCACGCCAGGTACACCAGCAGCGCCAGCGCGCCCAGCGGAGAGCATGCCACCACCAGCGCCGCCACGGGCAGCAGCGTGCGCGCGTTCAGCAGCCGCCCGTGCACCATGCACAGGAAGAGCATCACCGCCACCGCGTGGTTGTATGTGGCCGCCAGCTGGTGCCACAGGCAGGTGTAGAGCACCGGCTGCGGGATGAGCGCGTTGTAGGCGTCCACGAATCCCTGGATGGGCAGCACGGCGGCGAACACGTCCGCGCGCCCCAGCACCTCCTGCGCGCAGCCCAGCCCCATCATGACCGCCAGCAGGGAGAGCGTGCGCTTTCCGCAGCGCCGGAACAGGCACAGGATGCACAGCGCCACGCCCAGGTAGATCCACGCCGCCAGCACCAGCCAGGACGGCACGGCGGCGCGCAGGATGTCTGCCACCGCCGCGGCGGGAAGCCAGAAGGCGTGGTAGTACACAAAATATTCCCCGCTTGCGCTGTGCAGGGGCCATGCCCCGTTCACCAGGGAATCGTACATGGCGTTGCGGACAATGAAGTCGCGCGGTTGCGGGAAATCTCCGTTGAGCCCCATGAGATACACCATGGCGGCGCCGGCCAGCAGGCAGAGCGCCAGCATGGCCCTGCCGCCTTGCGTCATCGGCGCACGCGGTGCAAAGGTTGTGCGCCGCCACAGCAGCCAGCATCCCGCCGCCAGCAGGGCCACCAGCGGCCACGCCAGGCACGGTTGCACCCAGCCGACCTGGAACAGTATGTTGGGCAGCAGCAGGTACAGCAGGCACGCCCCCAGCAACAGGGAGCGTTTCCTCGGTTGTGCGGGTGTCTCGCTCATGCCGCCATCTTAGCAGGGCGGCTCCCAAAAGTCAAAGGTTGATGCCCACCCGCTCAATGGATGGCGCGGTACGCCAGCCCCAGCACCAGGAGCACCAGCAGCACCGGCCACAGCGTGGTCAGAAGCCCCGCCATCAGCGCCACGAACACGATGCCCACCGCAATGAGCATCAGCACGCGCCCCAAGCCCAGATGCCGCGTGAGCACGCGCCACAGGCTGGGGTTGCGCTCCTCCTCCTCTTCCTCTCGCAGGTTCACGCCCGCCAGCGGGCGCCAGGTCTCTGAATCCGCGGCGCGCACCCAGGTGGCGTCGCTGATGGCGCCTTCCGCCCGCAGCCGCACCAGGTCGTTCCCGGTGACGGGACCGACCTTCTGCTCTCCGGTATCGTAGAAGAACTTGCGTGCCACGGCGGGGTAGGGTAGTTGGGATTGATGGAAACGCTTAGGCGTGGATGGCGCGTCCGTCCGCGGCGAGGATGGCCTCGTGGATGGCCTCCGCCAGCGTGGGATGCGCGTAGATCATCGCGTTCATCTCGTCGCCGGTCATGTGGTGGGCCAAGGCCAGCTCCGGCGCGGTCAGCAGCTCGGTGGCGTGGTTGCCCACCAGGTGGGCGCCGATGAGACGGTGCTCGTCCTTGCTGAAGATGAGCTTCACGAAGCCTTCCGTGGCACCTCCGGCCACGGCGCGGCCGATGGCCTGGAAGGGGAACTTGCCCACGGTGTACTCCACGCCCTCCTCCTTGAGCTGGCGCTCGCGCTTGCCCACGCTGGCCACCTGCGGGTGGCAGTAGGTGCAGCCGGGCACGTTCTCCGGGTGGCGCGGGGTGTGCCCCTCCACGAACATGCCCTCCACGGCCTCCTCCGCCTCGAAGCTGGCGGTGTGCGCCAGCATGATGCCGCCGATGCAGTCGCCCACGGCGTACACCCCCGGCAGGTTGGTGCGGTAGCGGTCGTCAACCGTGATGAATCCGCGCTCGGTGAGCTGCAGGCCCTCCGCCTGCGGCACCACGGGCACCACGCCCACGGCCACCAGGCAGACCTCCGCGGTCACCTCCTCCACCTTGCCGTTCTTGGTGGTGATGGTGGCGGTCACACTGTCGCCGTGGTCCTCCAGCTTGTCCACCTTGGCGCCGGCCATGCAGGTGATGCCCTGCTTCTTGAAGGAGCGCTCCACGGCCTGGCTCACGTCGTCGTCCTCGTTGGGGAGAATGCGCGGCAGCGCCTCCACCAGGGTGACCTTGGTGCCGAAGCTGTGGTACACGTAGGAAAGTTCCGTGCCGATGGCGCCGGAGCCGATGACAATCATGCTCTCCGGGCGCTTGGGCATCACCAGGGCATCCTTGCTGCCGATGATGGTCTTGCCGTTGAACGGGAACACGGGCACCTCGCGCGTGCGCGCCCCGGTGGCTATCAGGATGTTGGTACCCTCCAGCACGGTCTCCGTGCCGTCCGCCGCCTTCACCGCCACCTTGCCCGGCGCGGGGATGCTGGCCTCGCCCGTGACGAGCTCGATCTTGTTTTTCTTGAAGAGGAAGGCGATGCCGTTGGCGAGGCGGTCGCTGATGTCGCGTGAGCGCTTGATGACCTTCTCCCAGTCGAAGGTCAGGTTGTCGAAAGCGAGACCGAAATCCGCCGCGTGCGTGGATGCGGCCTTGTACACCTCCGCGTTGTGCAGCAGCGCCTTGGTGGGGATGCAGCCCCAGTTCAGGCACGTGCCGCCCGTGCGTTCCTTCTCCACGCACGCCACGCGCTTGCCCAGCTGCGCCGCACGGATTGCACCCACGTAGCCCGCAGGCCCGCCGCCTATCACAATCAAGTCATAGCTCATGACCCCATTCTACCATCTTCCCCACCCCCTGCAAGCGCGAATTACGACAACAAATCAGCAATCCAGGCGGCTCCGCCGCCTAAATTTTAAATAGTACCCAGTTGATTTTTTGTGGTAGGTTCTCCGTGGCTGCAATAAAATACAG
>JAUNNT010000059.1 GCA_030531305.1 Akkermansia sp. | reverse complement strand
ATCCCTAATGAGCAAACAGGGCCGCCCGGCATGCGCCGGACGGCCCTGTGAATAAGGCGTTGCCTCCGATTAGAACCTGTAGTTCACGCCGGCGTGGCCGCCGATGTACGTGCGGTCGTCGGAGAACTCGAAGTTCAGGCCGGCTGTGCCGGAGAAGTGCTGGGTGAAGGGCACCAGCACGTGGCCGCCCAGCTCACCGTAGAGCGGCGCGCGCTTGGCACTGCGCGTCTTCCAGGTGTCCGCCGGGGAATCCACGAAGTGGTTCTTGGCGGTGGCGCGGTGCTCGCTGAACTCGCCGTGCAGGGCCAGGTCAACCGCGAAGACGCCTGCCTGCTGGTTGAAGGACGCGAAGGTGTGCGAGTAGGACACGCCCAGGGCGGCGTCCGTCTGCACGAAGTCGTCGTAGTCCGTCACCACGCTGGCATCGCCCTGTCCCTTCTCGTAGAGGGTGTCCATGCGCTGCAGGGCCACATCCACGGTCAGGTACGGGGTAACGGCGCTCACCTGGTTGATGGCGTAGCTGCGGCTGACCTGGTAGCCGAAGTTCCAGGACTTGCCGTCGGCGTCGCCGGTGCTCATGGCGTCATAGGAGTGGCCCTTGGCAGCGATGCGCGTGCTGCGATCCACATCCGTGTTGTAGAAGGACATGCCCATGCTGAAGCGGTGCACGAACTTGCCCGTGCGGCCCACCACGTAGAGGTCGCCGCTCATGATGGTGGATTCTGCGCGGGTGGCATCGGTGCGGGCGATGGAGTTCTGATACCCCGCGCTCAGGCCGATGGCCCAGTTGCAGTTCACGGCGTAGTCGCCGCCAATGATGGCGCCGTTGTAGGAGTGGCTGTACTTGCCCATGTTGTCATCGCTGCCGATGAAGTCGTGACCGCCGACGTAGGCAGCCCAGACATTGCCCTTGCTCTTGTAGTCCTTCGTGCACACGGGCGTGGCCATGTGGTCGCGCAGGTTGCTCAGGTGGTGGCGGGAGGCATCCATCATCATGTTGGGCACGATGAGGTTGGCCGCGGCAGACACGCTCAGCGCGCCGGCCTTGGCGGCGGCTCCGCTGCGGGTGTAGTCCAGCGCGTCCAGGATGTGGTCCAGATTGCTGGTGGACTGCGCCAGCGTGCCGGGGCGGTGGTCCGCGGCGGCGTCCAGCGGCATGATGATTTCGCGCACGGCGTTCACGTTGGCGTTGCTGTTGTCAACGGCCTTGTAGTTCTCGCTGACCACCAGGTCCACGCCGTTGGCGTTGTGCTCCAGGTGCATGTTGCGGGTCTGCAGCTTGCGGAGGGTGGAGGCACCGCCGATACCCCTCACGCGGTCGTAGAGCACGTCCTCGTTGAACTCGGTGGCGATATCACCCGCCACGATGGTGAAGCGGGAGCCATCCTTCATGCCATCCATGGCCGGAGTGGTGTGCACGGCCACCTTGGCGCCGAGGGCGTCGACACCGCCGGTCACGGTGATGCAGTCGGACACCAGGGCGCCTGTCTCAGCGCCCGCGGTGGCGAACACATCGTAGGTGGAGCCTTCCGTGAGGCACAGGGTGGTGGCGGAGGCGGTGTTGCCCTCATCCACGGCGGTGAGCTGGATGTGGGAGCCGTCCGTGGCCACCACATTGCCCAGGTGCGCGCCCTGGCCACCCACTATGGTGTACAGGGAGCTGCCTTCCGTCAGGTTGATGACGGCGTCCTCGCCCACGCCCTCGCAGGCGATATTGATGGCCTGCTCGTCGTCGCGCACCAGGTTGATGGTGCCGTTGAAGGCGGTGGCGTCGTGGTAGAGCGTCAGGTTGTCATCGTAGGCGGTCACGGAACCCGTGCCGGCGAGCTTGCCGTTGAACACGTCCACATTAGCCATGCTGGGCGTGATTATATCGATTCTGCGGATCTGCACGTCCGCGCCCTCCGTCACGTTGATGACGCCCTCATCGCCTTCCTCCGGAGGAAGAACGTTGAGGATGGTGTCGCGGATTACCACGGTGTCCTTGAGCACGATGTCGCTGCCCTTGGTGGTAATATCCGTCCCGGTGTTGTGCTTGAGCTCGGCGTTGCCGAGGATGATGTCACCGTCGGCGCGCACATTGGCCCCTTCCACCTCGGCCAGCGCGGCGGCCAGGCCCTGGATGGTCACGTCGCCCGTGGCGCTCACCTTGGCGCCATCCGCGATGCGGATGGCATCGCCTTCCTCGGCTGCGACAATCTCGATATCGCCGTTCGCCATCAGGTGGGCGTTCGCCCCGCTGATATCGTGGGAGCCGGTCACCTTCCAGTCGGCCGCGATGTCCTTGGTCGGGTCGCTGTAGTCCTTCACGCCCGCCTCCACGACACCGTGGATGGTCTCATCGGCATCGTCAAGTTCCACGTTGCCGGTGCGCAGCGTGGATGTTTCATCCACTTCGATAATCTTCACGTCCAGAACAGAGGTTTCGCCCTCTTCCAGGCCTTCCGTGCCCACGTTCACCGTCACATGGCTGCCGCCTTTCGCGATGAGATTCCAATCGGAAACCACGCGGGTATCCACGTTCACCAGGGAGTTATCCACTTCCACCCTACCGTAGGTCTGCATCGTGCCGCCAACGGACACGTACGACTTCCCACCGATATAGTCGGTGATGAAGATGTCGCTATCGCTGCGGATATCACCAACCACATTCACGTAGTAATGCGTTTCGTCCAAAGTCTTGCCGTCCAGCTCAAGCACGTCGCCGGAGTAGAGGTTCTGGGTATCCACGGTGATGCCGTAGTCGTTAACTCCGTCCACCACATGCCGGAGGCCGCCATACAGGGTGATGTCACCCTCCGTGGCGAACAGACCTGCACCACCGGCGCGAAGGCCCTGGTTGATAACGATATCTCCTTCGGTGCTGGTGACATTGGTGTTCCAGGTCAGGGTCAACACATCAGAGGATTTCTCCCAGTCTGACTTCTTATCGTAATTAATCAGCACATCCCCTTCAGCCTCGATTTTGGAACCTTCAAGCGTGGCATAGGAAGAACTCATAGTTTGCATACCGCCGTCGGTGACCTCAATTATCAATCCCTTGTTATCGGAAAAGTGACCAATATTAATCCAATTCACGGCACGCAACGAATTCCCCAGGGCAGGTCCGCCCTCGTCGTAACCGCGACCCACCGAGTTAACGTGCATATCCTGATTGGAATCCAGATAATTGCTATTACCCGTCAATCCGCAGTCAACCCAGAGGCTGCAATTTTCAACGCTTTTAAGACTGTTGAAATCTCCGGAGATTTCCTCCACCCAAAGAGCATACGGTGCCCATGCCTGCGTGCGTGCCCCCGCGCCGTTGGCGGCAATCTGGTTGAAATTGCTTATAATAGAACCGATATGCACCCAAGAGGCGGTGACAGTGTCAATCTCCCCATCATAGTCCCTTCTGGAATAGCCGATGCGGTTGTCGTTACCGTGCATCACCATGTCGGGGTCATCCTCCGAACCCTCGTTGATTTCCATACCGAGGTCGCCCATAATCAAAATGCCGCAGCCTTCGCCCACGACATACTGGGAGATATCGCTGAGGACGTCGCCGTCAATCAGGAGGTCCTGACCCTCCAAGGCGACAATGTAGCCCTCACTGCCGGCCACGTCGGCTTGGATGTCGCTGGCGTACAGGGTGCCGGAGTTGCCAACACGCACGGCGCCATCTGCTTCCACGGTGCCCGTTACCGTCACACTCGTGCCGGCCCCGGTGATGGACAACATGCCGGTGCTGTCGTAGTCAGCATCGCCGGGACTCCAAAGAGTGTTGCAGGTGACGTTGATGTTCTCTGCGGTCAGGCTGGCACCGTCGGTGATGCGGATTTCGCCGGCAGAGACCTTGCCGCCCACGGTCACGCGGCTGGCATCAGTAATATCGATGATGTTGTGGGCCTCGATGGTGGTGGTCACCTCCAGCACAGCCTCCTTGTTCACGTTGATGCTGCCGTTGCTCCATGAGGTGGAGTAGCCCCACGTGTCATTGATGGAGTGGTCGTGGAAAGAGCCCAGGCTCAAGTCGGCGTGGACGTCTTTGCCCTGCCAGGCCTTGACGGAATAGGCGATGTACTTGCCCGAGTGCTCGTCCGGCGTCAGCGTGATGTACGTGTAGTCGTCCACACCGCCGAAGTCCGTAGCGGCAGAGTGGACGTAGTGGCGCACGGTACCCAGCGTGCGGTTGGTGCCGCTGAAGGTCAGGTCCGTGTAGCCTTCGGAGGTGAAGGTATCAAAGGGCGAGACGTAGCTTTCGGACCAGTTGACGACCTTCCCCACCTCATCCACAGCCTTGGCGTAGGAAGTGGAGGCGAGGGATGCGGTGGCGAAAAGGGCTGCGATCAGCGCCTTCCTCAATGTTGCAGGTATGTGAGTTTTCATACGTGTTGATTAATTGAATTGATGTATCGAAGCGGCCTCAATGCGGCCAAGGGCATTGTATCTCATCCGCCCCTCGCCTTGCAAGCGCTTTTTCAAATTTTTTGGCAATTTTTGGCGGGAGGGGCGAGCGGTCGTGGTGTGTATGCGCGGGTGGTGGGGTGATTGGTGGTAAAGAACGCATGAGCGCCAAGGGTCGTTCCTCTCCGTGGCCCGCTGCCACCCACCGCCCAAAAGCCCCTGCGCTGAAAGGCGCAGGGGCCTGTGAATTCCGCGCGCCTTCGGCGCGCCTAACTTACTAAATTGTCAATCGTAAATTGTCAATTGTAAATCAGAAAGCGTAGCGTATGCCTGCTCCCACGCTGACGCCCCTTTGCGTTCCCACCCATCCGGTGACATTGAAGTCGAAACCGAAGTTGTGGTTGTCCGGGTAGGCGAGCTGGGTGCCGAGCTCAAAGAACCCGCTGGCACCGTTGAGGGAGGGGGAGGGTCCGGTGACGCCGTCCACGGTGCCGTGGGAGCCGCCGCCGTACTGCTGCATCCAGCCGGCCCCGGCATAGACGCGGGAGTTCTCGGCCACGGCGTAGAGGTAGCGCGTGCCGAGCACGGTGCGGTTGGCGTTCACGCTGCGGAAGCGGGCGGAATCACCGGTGTTCATGTGGGCGTTGCCGCCGTTGATGCGGGTGTAGAGGTAGCGCAGGTAGGTGTCGAACTCGCCGTGGGCGCCGGCCTTCTGGACATTGCCGAATCCGATGGATGCCCCGGCGTAGGTGGAGCTGGTGCGGAAGTCCACAGGCCCGCCGAGGTCGGCGTTGTAGGTGGTCCGCACCTTGCCCACGCGGCCCACGGTGTCCATGTGCCAGCCCGCGCCCAGATACCAGTCGCCCAGGAGGGTGCCGCCCCAGGAGCGGCCCTTGCCGTTGGCGTGGATGTCGTTCACGTAGCTGTCGTAGCTGCTGTCGCCGTACTCGAAGGCGAGTCCCATGGCGTGGCCGTCCACCATGCCGGAGAATCCGGTGGCGAGGTTGAGGCCGTCGCTCTTGATGTGGGAGCCGGTGTCGTGGCGCATGAAGGAGCCGCCCACGGCCACGAAGGGCGCGGTGGCGCCGCGGTCCTGGCGGTCGGCGTCCTGCGCGGCATGGCGTGCGTGCCAGATGCCGTTGCTCATCATGAAGTCCGCGCCGCCGTTCACCATGGCGGTGGCCTGGGCGCGCGTCTCCAGCACGGATTTCACCACATCCGCCTCCGGGATGTCGCCTTCTTCCCTGATATCCGTCACGTGCAGCACCAGGGCCGTGCTGTCGTTCTCCACGGCCAACGAGCCTGAGAAGGAGGAGAAGAGACCTTTGCGGAAGGTGACGTTGCGCTCATCCAGCCCGGTGATGCTGCCGTTGGTGCTGATGAGGGTGACGGTGCTGCCCTTCTCCAGCTGGGTGGTGCGGCCCTTGGGCTCCAGGTTGATGGCCACGCCGGTGAGGTCGGTGGTCAGCCCGGCATCCAGGGTAACGATGGTCATGCCGGGTTCCAGGCACGGGCAGAGGTCGAAGTTCAGGGTGGTGAAGTTTTGGATGTCGGAGGCGTTCACGCCGGTGCCGTAGATGTCCAGCGTGGCGGTGTTGCCCGGCACCGTCGACACATATCCGGCCACGTAGCCCAGGTCCATCTCGGCGCCGTAGATGTGGATGGACTCCCCCTGCCGCCCCGGCACCTCGAAGTTGATGTGCGGGCCCTTGCCCACCAGGATGACGTGGTTGTCCACCGCGCCCGCGGAACCGCGGGCGGCCGCCACATCGCCCAGCTCGCCGCCCGCCACGACAACGGTGTTGTTGCGTGCGACGCCGTCATAGGCAACACCGCCGAACACAAGCGTGCCGTTGCCGGTCACGTGGTCGAGGACGACGCTGTTGTACTCCGCGTCGCCGTGGTTCGCCTCGCCGCCGCAAATGTAGGTTTCCACCGAGGCATCGGTGGCGTGCACCAGGTTGCAGCCGGCGCCAAGCTCGCCGGAAGTGCCCTCGGCGTACCCGCCGTACACGCTGTCCACCACGTAGGGCACCTCCTCGCCGCTGTAGAGGGTCACCGAGGCATCGCAGGCTTCCCCCGCCCCTGTTTTCATTCCGTAGAAGATGGTGGGGCCGAACGCGGGATAGGGGTCAATCGCCGTGTAGCCGTCCACATGCGTGGTGCCGACAACAAAGGCCAGAGCGGACGGGCAAGCCGCCGCCATCAACAATGCAATGAACAGGGATTTTTTCATGGTTAAACAGGCTTGCGTGCATCATACCACCCCCACCCCCGCACAGCAAGTACAAAGTACAATGTACAATGTACAAATCAGGGATATTGCCGCGACCAAGGGCGCTACGGCGCCTCGGATGGCCAGTTGTGGCGGGGGTAGCGGCCGGCGAGGTCCTTTTTCATCTGGGGGTAGCCGTTTTTCCAGAAGGAGGCTAGGTCTGAGGTGATTTGGTAGGGGCGCTGGTTGGGGGCCAGGATTTCGACGAGGCAGGGTACGCGGTTGTCGGCGATGCGCGGGGTGTCGTGCACGCCGAAGAGGAGCTGGCACTTGAGACCGAAGGTGGGTGTGCCGTCCTCGCGGTAGAGGAGCTTCACTTCCCTCCCGTTGGCGAGCTTGATGGCCTTGGGGGCGTATTTGTTGAGGCATTCGCGCTGCCAGGGGGACAGCCACTCGGCGAGCACGGGCAGCACGGGGCGGGTGGCGATGTCCTTGTAGCACACGGCGCCCTCGCAAATCATGGTGATGGCCACCAGGCGGTCGTCGTCGCCGAATTCGGGCAGCTCCAGTTCCGGCATGGCGTTGCGGAGGCAGGTAAGTCGGTGGATCCATTGCAGGACGTGGCCGTCCCATCCCTCCAGCTTCAAATTGCCGCGCACCACCTGGTCGGCGAGGATGGGCGCGGCGGCCTGCGGGTCGGCGTCGCCTGTTTCCTTTTCCGCGAGCACCAAATCGCGGTAGAGGGTTCTGCGGATGTTGAGCACGCGCTTGCGGGCGGGGTCGTACACGGGGACGTTGTCCTGCCGCGTTGATAAAATATCCTGCGGGATGACGGTGCAGCGGGAGAGGCGGGTTTCCACGCGCTTGCCGCCGATTTCCGTGATGTCGGCAGGCAGGAAAACGCTTTCCTGGGCGTGCGCGGCCACGGAGTCGGCATCGATGTTGCCGCCGCGGCCTCCGCAAATTCGCGCGGTGTTGGATGCGGTGCCGTTGCGCACGGCGAGGTTGGCGGGATAGCAGCGCAGCAGCGCGCACGGCAACACGTCCGCCAGGTTTTCCACAAAAATTTCCTGCGGTTCGCCGTTACCGCCAAGCTGGTGCCAGGCCTTGACGATTTCGCGTGCGGCGCGGGCTTGGATGCCTAGGCGTGTGCATTCCTGCGGGGCGAAATTGCAGCGGACGGCAGCCTGCACGGCGCGCCATTCCGCCTGGAAGTCACAGAAGTCGCCGCGTTCGCGCAGGCTGGGATGCAGCCCGCTGGAAAGCACAATGGATTCCCCCTGCAGCAGGGCCGCCACCGCCGCCATCTCCGGCACCAGGCGGGCATCCTCGCCCTCCACCATCAGCCGCGCCAGCACGGGCGGCAGCGGGTGCGCCAGCATGCGCCGCCCCAGTTCCGTGAGGCCGCTTGCATCCGCTGCCTCCAAGTCCAGCAGCAGCTGCCACGCGCGCTGCGTTTCCGTTTCCGTGGGGGCGTCCGGCCAGGGGAATTTTTTAATATCATCCAGCGATTTGCAGCCCCAGGCCAGCAGGTTGAGGAAGGCCATGGAGATGTCCGCGCGGTGAACCTCCGGCGAGGGGAACAGCGCGCGGCGGCGCTGGGCGGCCTCGCTCCACAGGCGGATGCAGCGGCCGGGGCCCAGACGCCCTGCGCGGCCCGTGCGCTGGTCCGCCTGGGCCTGGGAGATGGGGACGATGTGCAGGGTGGAGAGCCCGCGGTGGGGCTCCCAGCGGGCCTCGCGGACGGTACCGGCATCCACCACGGAGCGGACGCCCTCGATGGTGAGCGAGGTTTCCGCGATGTTGGTGGAAACGATAACGCGCGGGCGTTCGCCGCATTCCACGGCGCGGTTCTGGGCCTCCGGCGGCAGCGCGCCGTGCAGCGGGAACACATCACGCCCCTTCATCCAGAAAGAATTCTCCAGCAGCTCCACCGTGCGGCGGATTTCATACGCGCCCGGCAGGAACACCAGGATGTCCCCGCAGTCGTCATGCGCCAGCAGCTCCCTCACAGCGGCGGCACACTGGTCCCACACCGGGGGCGGGGCGAGGTGGCCGAAGCGGTCGCGCACGGCCACGGGCTGGCGGTAGGAAACCTCCACGGGAAAGAGACGCCCCTCCGCGCGCAGCACCTGCGCCTGCGGCAGGTAGCCCTGCAGCTTTTCCAGCTCCAGCGTGGCGGACATCACCACCACGGCCAGCTCCGGGCGCTGCGTGCGCTGCAGCTGCAGCACGCGCGCCAGGCACAAATCGCCGGAAAGGCGCCGCTCGTGAACCTCGTCGAACACCACGGCGGACACGCCGCTCAGCTGCGGGTCGTCGGTGAGCCGGCGCTCCAAGATGCCGTCCGTCACAAAGAGGATACGCGTGGAATCGGAGCGGCGGGAATCGAAACGCACGGTGTAGCCCACCTCCCGCCCCAATTGGCAGGGGTACTGCCGCGCCACGAACCCCGCCAGCAGGCGCGCCGCGAGCCGCCGCGGCTGCACCACCAGGATGCACCCGCGTTCGCCATACCCCGCCTCCTCCAGCATGAGCGGCACGCGCGTGGACTTGCCGCTGCCCGTGGGCGCGCTGATGAGCACGGTGGCACCCGCGTGCGAAACCGCGCGCAGCAGGTCGTCGTGTATCTGTTCGATGGGCAGCGGCATCACATGGTTTGCATGAGGCGCAGGGTTTCCGCCAGCTTGTCGGCGGGCTTGGTCTTGGTGAGGCGCGGGAAGCGCTTGTCGATGAGGATGTAGTCCTTGTTGCGGGTGAGCATGAGCTTCTGCCCGCTGACCTCCACCATGCTGATGGCGCGGCGGGATGCGAGCAGGCGGATTTTCTGCACGGACAGCAGGTGGCGCGCCTCCCGCGGCAGCTTGCCGAAGCGGTCGTGCCACTCGCGCTCCAGGTCGTCGATGTCCTCCAGCGTGGTGGCGCGCGCCAGGCGGGTGTAGGCGTCCATGCGGGCCTTGGTGGACTCCATGTAGGAGGACGGCAGGTAGGAGCCGATGAGGGCGTGGGCGTCCTCGCGGGTGGCCATCATGGCCTCGCTCAGGCAGAGGAAATCCGCCTTGAACACGGCCTCCGCGCGCGCGGTGGGGGCCTTGCCCTGCAACCTTTCAATGGATTGGCGCAGCAGCTGGCAGTAGAGCTCGAACCCGATGGCGGCGATATGCCCGCTCTGCTGGGTGCCCAGCAGGTTGCCCGCGCCGCGGATTTCAAGGTCGCGCATGGCGATTTTGAAGCCGCTTCCCAGCTCGGTGAACTGCTTGATGGCGGACACGCGCTTGCGGGCGTCCCCGGTGCAGAGGGCTTCCCGTGGCAGCATGAGGTAGGCGTAGGCGCGGTG
This sequence comes from Akkermansia sp., assembly GCA_030531305.1. GTDB lineage: Bacteria > Verrucomicrobiota > Verrucomicrobiia > Verrucomicrobiales > Akkermansiaceae > Akkermansia. The sequence goes on along the minus strand of JAUNNT010000059.1, from coordinate 6,107 downwards.
GCCGCCGCGCCCCACGCGCCCGCGCAGCTGGTACAAATCCGCCAGGCCGAAACGGTCCGCGCGGTCGATGATGATGGTGTTGGCGTTCGGGATGTCGATGCCGCTCTCAATGATGGTGGTGGAGAGCAGGACATCCGCCTTGCCGTTGACGAAATCGCGCATGATGCACTCCAGCTCGCCCTTGTCCATCTGGCCGTGGCCCACGACGATGCGTGCGTTGGGAACGAGGCGGCGGAGCTCCTGCTCCACCTTGCGGATGCTCTGCACGCGGTTGTGGAGGAAGAACACCTGGCCGTTGCGGGCCATCTCGCGCTCGATGGCCTTGGCGATGAGCTGCTCGTTGTACGGGCACACGGCGGTCTGCACGGGCAGGCGGTTGAGCGGCGGGGTGTCGATGGTGCTCATGTCGCGCGCGCCCATGAGCGCCACGTAGAGCGTGCGGGGAATGGGCGTGGCGGAGAGCGTGAGCATGTCCACCATGCGGAACATGCGCTTGAACTGCTCCTTGTGGCGCACGCCGAAGCGCTGTTCCTCGTCGATAACCGCGAGGCCGAGGTCCTTGAAGTGGACGTCCTTGGAGATGAGCCTGTGGGTGCCGATGACGATGTCGACGTCTCCGCGCGCGATGCCGTCCAGAATCTCGCCCACGCGCTTGGCGGGGGTGAATCGGCTGAGCAGCTCAATGCGCACGGGGTACTCGCTCATGCGGGCGCGGAAGGTGCGGTAGTGCTGGTCCGCCAGCACGGTGGTGGGGGCCAGGATGGCGGCCTGCTTGCCGCCGGTGACGCATTTGAACGCGGCGCGGATGGCCACTTCCGTTTTGCCGAAGCCCACGTCGCCGCAGATGAGGCGGTCCATGGGGCGCGGGGATTCCATGTCGGCCTTGGTCTGGTTGATGGCGCGGAGCTGGTCGGGCGTTTCGCGGAAGGGGAAGCTGGACTCGAACTGCCACATCCAGGAGGAATCGGCGGGGTGGGCGTAGCCGTTGTCGCTCTCGCGCGCGGCCTGCACCTCCAGCAGCTGGGCGGCGTAGTCCGCCACGGCGCGCTCCGCCGCCTTGCAGGCGCGCTTCCAGCGGGAATCCCCTATCTTGCTGAGCTCCGGGGCCTTGGCGCCCAGTCCCACGTACTTGGAGACCAGGTGGCTCTGCTGGAGCGGCAGGCGCAGCAGCACGCCGCCCGCATAGGTGATGTGCAGCTCCTCCTCGCCCGTCTCCTCGTCGCGCACGATGCCCTCGAACCTGCCGAGGCCGTGGGCGGCGTGGATGACGAGGTCGCCGGGGGAGATTTCGCGCAGCGGGGCCTGTGCGCGCTCGCGGCGCATGCGCTCCTCGCGGTCGTCGCGCCGCCGTGCCCGCGGCGAGGAATAGCGGCCGAAGATTTCCGCGGACGACAGCACGGCGAGCTTGGCCCCCGGCACGGCGAATCCGAACGGGAGGTCGCCGTCGCGGCTCTGCACGCCGCTCCAGGCGGGGTCCTCGCCGCAGATTTCCTCGAAGCGCTCCTTCTCGCCCTCGTGGGGGAAGAACATGACCACGCGCCACTTCTCGCGCTTCCACTTCTCCAGGTTCATGCGCGCGAGGTTGCGGCGGGCCTCCTGCATCACGAAGTCGCCGCTCTCGAACGAGCCCAGCGGCGAGCCGAAAAACGCCGCGCCGTCCCCCGCGTTCAGCTGGTCGATGTCCTCCGGCAGCGCGTCCGTGCGGTCGGGAGGGACCTCGAACACGAGCACATCCCCGGGCACGCCGCTGCCGGGCAGCGCCACCACCCAGTCGTCCGCCGCAATCAGCCCCTCCAGCGTGTCCGTGCTCTCCGGCTCATCGAGGAGCAAATCCGCCTCCTCCAGCTTGCGGAACGAGAGCTGCGAGTCCACGTCGAAGGCGCGGATGCTCTCGATTTCATCTCCGAAGAATTCCACGCGCAGCGGCCATGCGGACTGCAGGGGAAAGACGTCCAATATCCCGCCGCGCAGGCTCCATTGGCCGCGCGCCACCACCTGGTCCACGCGCTCGAAATCATGCGCGAGCAGGGTTTCCGTCAGCTTCTCCGGCGGCAGCTCCGCGCCCACGCGCAGCGTCAGCGTGCAATCCCCTGCCCTCTCGAACGCCGGAACAGGCTGCCGCAGCGCATCCGCCGTCACAATCACCGCCTGGGTTTCCGCGGGCGCGCCGCTCACCGCGCGCAGGGCCTCCAGACGCTCCGCTGCGAGGTCGGGGTCGCTGATGCCGTTGTTGATGTGCATCTCCCGCTCCGGCACGAAAACGGCGGGCGGTGCCTGCCAGAGCGGCCACTCCGCGGCCACGCGCTCCTGCACGGGCAGGGCATCCGCCACCACCCACACGCGCCGCGGCTTCTCGCTCATCCCCGCCACCATGGCCGCCACAAACGAATACGCCGCCGGGCACACCCTGTCCAGCACCACGGGCTCCTCCCTCGTGCCGCCGGCACGCAGCCGCCCCAGGTCCCGGGCAAACGCCGGGGACTTCGCTACTACCTGGGTCAGTGGCATGGCCACGCGCCTAGTTTAGCAGCTGCCAGAGCAATTTCAACGCCAAAATGGTTTGCTGGGCGGTTGGCTGGAGTGTACTATGCGCTGTATGGGAAGACCGACAGACATGGAACGCCGGGAAGCCGTCAAAATCCTGGCGGAGAGGCACGGCATCACCAGGGTGGACGAGGTGTATGAGGACGGGGAAACCCTGCTGTCGCGCACGCGGGGCGTGCGGGGGCGTTCCGGTTGGGTCACAGATTCCCTCCTTGAACAAAGCCGCGCTGCGTGGTAGGATGGGTAACGTTGAAAGGCAAGGCTCCAGACGAGTTCGACGAGTACATCCGCCAGGGGGAACCCTCCCGGCGGGCCAAGGGCTACGCGTGGAAAACGGCCATCGGCCTGCAGGCGGTGGACGGGTTGAAAACATCCGAGTACCTGGTGCAGACGGCGAAGCGCCACATCGAGGGAGAAATCAGCATCGAGGACGCGCAGGCGTGCATCCGCAGCTACTACGAGACCCGCTCTCGCCGCGCCGCCGCCGATTCCTCCACGGAGGAGGCCGACAAGGTTTCCGCCAACATCGCGCAAATACTGGGCAGCCAGACACTCTCCTTTTCGGTGGCGGGGCTCATGTCCATCCACCGCCGCCTGTTCGAGGGGGTGTTCGACTTTGCGGGCACGCTGCGCACCATCGATATCACCAAGCGGGAATGGGTGCTGCGCGGCGACACCGTGCTCTACGTCTCCCACACGGAGCTGGAAGCCGCCATCTCCTACGACTTGGAGCAGGAAAAGCGTTTCGTGTACGCCGGGCTCACCCCCGCCCAAGTGGTGGAGCACCTGGTGCAGTTCGTCTCCAAGCTCTGGCAGATACACCCCTTCCGCGAGGGCAACACCCGCACCACCGCCGTTTTCACCATCCTCTACCTGCGCTCCCTCGGGTTCGCGGTTGAGAACGACCTGTTCGCCGACCACTCCTGGTACTTCCGCAACGCGCTCGTGCGCGCCAACTACCAAAACGTTCAGCGGGGCATCGACCGCGACACCAGGCATCTGGCGCGCTTCTTCCGCAACCTCCTGATGGGGGAGGCAAACGAGCTGAAGAACCGCAGCATGCTCGTGCCGGAGACCATACAAGCACCGTATAAGCACCATACAAGTGCGCCGCCCTGCCCGGAGGCGCGGCGGGCAATGCTGCGGCAGCTGGCGGAGGGGCCGCTGGGGGTGAAGGAGCTGATGGAGAGGGCCGGGCTGAAAAACCGCGCGCACTTCCTCACCCGCTACATCACCCCCGCCTTGCAGGAGGGCCTGATTGAGCCAACCCATCCCGAATCTCCCCGCCACCCGCAGCAGAAATACCGACTGACGGGGAATTTACAATCTACGATTGACGATTTACGATTTTGAAGTCAGCGCACGCGGGGCGTGCGGGGATTTTAGGGTGCTTCCACCAGCCGGTTAAAGGGGGAAGAGGATGCAGGAGATGAAGACATCCGCGACAACGATGATGAAGTTCATGGGGATGCCGATTTTGAGGAAATCCGAGAACCTGTAGCCGCCGGGGCCGTAGACCATCATGTGGGTGGGTGAGCCGATGGGGGTGGCGAAGCTGGAGGAGACGGCGACCATGAGTGCGACGCAGAAGGTGAGCGGGTTGGCGCCGATGCTTTCCGCGGCGGTGTAGGCGATGGGGAAGAACATGGCGCCGGCGGCGGTGTTGCTGACGAATTCGGTGACGAAGGTGCTGACGATGCAGATGACGAAGAGGACGACGTACGGGTTGGTTCCGCTGAGGCCGAGGAGGGCGGAGGCGAGCATTTGGGCGAGCCCGGTGCGCTCGATGGCCATCCCCAGGCAGACGGAGCCGGCGAACACCATCAGCACGTTCCAGTTGATGCTCTTGCGGGCCTGTTTCACGGTGCAGCAGCGTGTGAGCAGCATGGCGAACGCCGCCAGGAAGCACGCCCCCACCAGCGGCAGCACCTTGAACGCGGAAAGCAATATCATCGCCAGCATGATGAGGGATGAGACAATCGTCTTGCGGCTGATCTGGTGCGTGGCCTCGGAATCGAAGAAGTGGATGTCACGGGTGCGTGGCAGGGAATTCGCCGAGCATTCCAGCAGCAGGGTGTCGCCCGCATCCAGCACCACCTCGCGCGGCAGCTCGTTGAGGCGCTCGCCCTGGCGCGCCACCGCCACCAGGGTCATGCCGGTCTCCGACTCGAACTCGGTCTCCGCCAGCTTCTCGCCAATCAGGGAGGAGCGGAAGGTGACGTACGCGGTGTGCAGCGAGCGGTGCCTGCCCACGTCCTCCACGCTGTACACGTGGTGCAGCGCGTTCACCAGCTTGTGGGAGTCGCGCAGCTCCAGCAGGTCGTCGATGCGCCCGGTGAACACCAGGCGGTCGCCGCCCATGATGAACTCGTCATTGTCCACGGGGCAGATGACCACGCGGTCGAAGCGCATGATTTCAATCAAGTGGCCTCCCTTCACGCGGCCCAGCCCGCATTCCTCCACGGTCTTGCCCACCATCGGGTTGTCGGACGGCACCATGAGCTCCACCGTGTAGTCGGAGATGTTGGCGAAGGATTTCTCAGGGGTCTTGCGGTCCGGCAGCAGCTTCTGCAGGGCAATGACGGAGACGATGCCGACGGCGAGGCAGAAGAGGCCCACGCCTGTGGGGGTGAAGATGTTGAGCTGCACGCCGGTCTCCTTGGCGTAGAAGGAGGAGATGATGAGGTTGGGCGGGGTGCCGATGAGGGTGCAGATGCCGCCCATGCCGGAGGCGTAGCTCAGCGGGATGAGCAGGCGGGACGGGGAGATGCCCAGCTTGCGGCTCCACATCTTCACCACATCGATGAAGAGCGCCACCACGGTGGTGTTGCTCAGGATGGAGCTCAGCAACGCCACGGGCAGCATCAGGCGCACGATGGCGCGGCAGTAGCCCTTGGGGCTGCCCAGCACGTACCGCACAATCCACTGCAGCACACCCGTGTGCACCAACCCCGCCACCACCACGAACAACACGCCCACCACCACCACGGACGACGAGCTGAACCCGCTCAGCGCGTCCTCCGGCTTGAGCACGCCCGTCACCATCAGCAGCATCATGCCCCCCAGGAACACAATGTCCGCCTCCAGCCTGGTGAACAGCATCAGCGCGAACATCCCCAGCACAATCGCCACGGTGATCCACGCGGACACGCTCAGCCCGCCCCATATGATGGTCTCCAGCATAACGCGCGGCATTATACGCCCGCCCCGCGCAATTGGCAAGGACAGGTTTTAGAGCGCGGAGACGGGGAAGGCCAGGTGGCCCAATGGTTGCATTTCTGCCACGCAAGATGCTGGTTCATATAACGATGGGGAATTCGTGAAAATCGAAGCCCCCCCCATTGCATGGCGGAGAAAAAACGCTCGGAGAGGTGCAACCCTTGATTCGGTGCCGCCTCACGGCACCTCACCCCCTGCGGGGGCAAACGCGCTTCGCGGTTTGTCCAATCCGCCTTACCGCGCCGCAAGCGGCGCGCCCCTCCGGGGGCCGTCGGCGGCTTTGGCGTGTATCCACCCCGCACAAGGCGGGGTTATGTGCCGAGACGTATCGGGCGTGGTTACCC
>JAUNNT010000103.1 GCA_030531305.1 Akkermansia sp. | reverse complement strand
GCCAGTCAGCCGCCCAGCGGAAGGGCAGCTGGTCCGGCGTGTCGGCCAGTGCGTTGGGGAAGGGCTTGTTGGCGGAGGGCAGCCCGGTGGTGGCGCCCTGGATGTTCTGCGCGGGGATGGCGCATTGCGAGAGGGCGCGGGGCGTGGCGTCCGCCAGCGCGGCGGTGCGTCCGCGCAGCCCCACCGCGTGGTGCGGGAACTGCGCCACCATGTGGCACAGCAGCTCGCGCGCCATCGCGCCGCTGTCCTCGTCCCACGCCAGCGGTGCGGAGAGCGCCAGCGCGGTGTAGCCGCCGCGGCGCAGCTTGTCCAGCAGCACGGAAAGCTCCTGCGGGCCGGGTGTCATGCTGGAGAAATTCCGGAAGCAGGTGGCGGCGTCCAGGCTCAGGTACGCCACGGCGGGCGCGGCCTTGGCGGGCACAGGCCGGGGCGTGGTTTGCGCGTGCTCCTGCAGCACCACCTCCTGGCCCTCGCCGCAGATGCCCGCCACCTCGCACAGCGTGCCGTAGAGCGCGCGGTCGAACGCGGTGCAGTGGCACGCGCACCACGCACCCGCCACGGCGAGCGCGCCCAGCCCCCAGGCCACGGCGGGCTTCTTCAGCAGTCTGTGCAGGAGAGAATGCATTGCGCGGCGGCGTGTGCGGGTGAATCGGCGGGGGTGTGCTCGGCGGCGTGGCGCAGCGCGCGCAGCCCCGGCGGTATCATGTCCAGGTACCAGGCGTTCCCCTGGTTGTATCCTATGTTGCCGTATGCGCCGAGGGCCTGCATGAGGCGCTGCATGGCGCAGGCGTGGTAGACATCCGCGCGCCACTCCTGCCCGCTGATGTCCAGCCACAGCTGCAGCAGCTCGTCGCGCTCGTCGTCCGCAAGCTCCATGTACGGGTCGTACAGCAGGGATGCCAGGTCGTACTCCCAGCGCCCTTCGCGCATGCCTTGGAAATCGATGAGCCACGCCGCGCCCCCGTGCAGCATGATGTTCTGGCTCTGGCAGTCGCGGTGCACGGGCACGCGCGGCAGCTCCGCCAGCCAGCGCGCCATGGCGTCCGGTGCCTCGGCGTCCATGAACGCGGCGGCGTCGCGGCCCAGGTGGCGCGCCAGCAGGTGCTCCGCGAAATACCCCTGTTCCCAGCGGTACAGCGCGTGGTCGAACGGCGGCTGCATCTGCCAGTCCGGTTGCATGCGGTACAGCGGCGCGAGCGTGCGCAGGGCCTTCTCGTAGGCGTCGATGCGTTCTGCGCGCCCCGCGTGCTTCATGCTCAGCAAATCAACCCTGCCCAGATCCTGCACCAGGCACGCGCCGCAGCCGGTGCCCAAATCCGCCTCCGCCAAAATGGCGGGCACGCGCAGCCCGGCGGCGGCCAGCCCGTGCGCGGCGGGAAGGAAGGAGTTGTTGTCCGCGCGCGCATCCGTCCAGTAGATGCCCAGCACACCGCCGCAGCGCGCGATGCAGCGGCCGGAGGCCCCGCCGCTCACCGGCTCGAACGCGCAGGTGTCGGCATCCGCGCAGCCGTGCCGGCGCAGCAGGCCGCGCAGCGCATCCTGCGCTTGCTGGGGCAGGGAGGGCATCAGTCTACCTTGAAATACTTCATGCCGTCATCCTTGGGGATGGGCTTCTCCGCCGGCTTCTCCGGCTCCGCGGCGGGCGCGGGCGCCGCCGCGGGCCTCATGTCGGCCTTGGCGGGTGCGGGCACCGGTTGCGAGACGGGTGGCGCGTTGAAGTACGTGGGCGTGCCGGCCGGCTGCTTGGCCGCCTTGGGCTTCTTGCGCGGCATCGTCACCGGCACGGCGGAGGAATCCGCGTGGAACACCAGCTTCTCCAGGTGCAGGACGGCCTCCACCAGAATCCAGATGGTGATGCCCGCCGCCAGCGGCCACGCCGCCTCCGCCAGGCCGTGGATGAAGTTCATGTAGCCCATCGCCTTGGTCACGCCGCCCGCGTACGCCAGGATGTTCACCACCCCGCAGAACGCAAACAGCGCCGCCACAACCCTGCCGACTATCACTGCTATGTACATAACATGCGGAGTATAGCAAATCCAATCCCCCTCTGCAAGCGGCTTGTGCCCCGCCCGGAAAAATCCTAATCCTAATCCTAATCCCAAATTGAAAGGCCCGCCGTTCCCGGCGGGCCTTTCACTGGAGCATCCCCATGCGGATTCGAACCGCAGTTCTATGACTGAGAATCATATGTCCTAACCCCTAGACGATGGGGACATGGATACTCGCGCTGCGTGGCAGCAGGAAAAAAATACCAGAATGTGCGCGCTTGTCAAGGGACTTTCCGCGTGTGCGTGTCATTTTTTTGCGGCGGCGCAACCGCCCTGCCCACGGGCGATAGCGCGGATTCCCGCATGGCGGCGCGGCAGAAAGGGCTTGCCAACCCGCCCCGCGCGCGCTATCATGAGGCGCCCGCGCGAGTTCGCGGCCCCACCGTTATGGAATTCAACTTCACCACCTGCGCAGCCATTGCCATCTTCCTCGTGGTGTATGCGTTCATCATCTCGGAGCGCATCCACCGAACCGTCATCGCCCTCCTGGGCGCCGTCTTCATGGTCGTCTTCGGATGCGTCACCCAGGAGGCCGCCTTCAAGGAGTTCATCGACTTCAACACCATCGCCCTGCTGACGGGCATGATGATCCAGGTGTACGTGCTCAGCAAGACCGGCCTGTTCAACTTCCTGTCCATCTGGGCGGCCAAGAAGACCAGGGGCAACCCGATGGCGCTGCTGGTGGCGCTCTCCATCCTGGTGGCGGTGTGCTCCGCGTTCCTGGACAACGTGACCACGGTGCTGCTCACCGTACCGCTGACGTTCACGCTGGCCAAGGACCTCAAAATCTCCCCCATGCCGTTTGTGATTGCGCAGGTGCTGGCCTCCAACATCGGCGGCACCGCCACCCTCATCGGTGACCCCCCCAACATCATGATCGGCAGCGCCGTCGCGGAAATAGACTTCATGTCGTTCATCTACAACCTCACCGTGCCGTGCGTGATTTCCTTCATCGTCACCGTGGCCATCCTGCTGTTCATCTACCGCAGGCAGCTGGTGGCGGCGGAAGAGGACCGCAAGGTGGTGATGGACATGGAGCTTAAGGGGCTCATCGTGAACCCGGCGCTCATGCACAAGTGCCTCTTCACCCTGGGTATCACCATCCTGCTCTTCTGCAGCCACAGCGCCTTCCCGGATTGGAAGATCGAGCCGGGCGGCATCGCCATGCTCGGCGCCTCCATCCTCCTCCTGCTCGTCATGGCCAACAAGGAGGAGAAGATTGTGGAGGCCCTCTCCAGCGTGGAGTGGGCAACCATCTTCTTCTTCGTCGGCCTCTTCGTCTTGGTCG
>JAUNNT010000102.1 GCA_030531305.1 Akkermansia sp. | reverse complement strand
ATGCACCCTTTTTATGTGCCCCCTTGCCTGTCGCATTTAATTTTGCAATGAACGCACGCCAATTTTTTTCAAAATTGTTCTTGACAGAGAGGCCGCCTGCGTGTAACATTCGCCCGTCGCAAGACACCACGGGGTATTAGCTCAGTTGGTAGAGCGCCTCAATGGCATTGAGGAGGTCAGCGGTTCGAACCCGCTATGCTCCACTTCGTGAAAATGTGCATCAGGAAACCTGATGCACATTTTTTGTCCCGCCCCTGCAAGGCTGAATAGACTGTACAAAAAGGCGGGATTGTGATTGAATTTCCCTGTGAGCACGGGAGACGGCAGGGAGGGCAAGATTCGCTCGGTGATACTGAAGGGCGAGCTGGGCGGAAAGTTGGCCGGACTGAGCCTGCCGCGCCAAATCGTCACCATAGCCCTGTGGCCGCTGCTGGAGCAGGTGATGGGGTTCATCTGCTCCTGCAACACAGTCATCCTCTCCAACAACCTGGGCACCACGCCGGAGCAGACCACGCAGATAGCGGCGGGCATCGGCGTGACCTCGTACGTGATGTGGCTGGGGTTCCTGATGCAGGGGTCCGTGGCCATGGGCGCCACGGCCATTGTGAGCCGCATGACGGGCGCGCGCAAGTTCGTGGAGGCCAACAACGCGGCCAACCAGTCCGCCACCATGGGCCTGCTGGCCGGCATCGCCTCCGCCCTGCTGATGTACTTCTCCACCAACTACCTGGTGGTGCATTTCATGAACCTGTCCGTCTACGCGCAGGATGTGGCGCTTCGGTTCATGGACATCGCGTGCTGGTCCGCCATCTTCTCCGGAGTGATCTTTGCGGTGAACGCGGCGCTGCGCGGCGCGGGCGACACGCGCACGCCGTTCTACTTCATGGTGACGATGAACGGCCTGCAGGTGGCGTTCAGCCTGGTGCTCATCAAGTGTTTCGGGATGGACATCGAGGGTCTGGCGTGGGGGATGATTACAGCAATGGCGGGAACGGCGGCGTTCCTGGTGGGGCTGCTGGTGCGGCGCACCATGCACATGAAGCGCAGCATGGAGGGCCACGATGATTTGGACGCCTACGCGCGCTCGGTGGGGGCCACGTTCGTGCCGCCCATCTTCCTGCGGCTGCACTCTCTGTTCCCGCAATGGGACATGATCTACCGCATCGTGTGCATCGGCTTCCCGCAAGCCATCGAGGTGTGCGGCGTGTGGCTGGTGCAGGTGTACATCATGCGCATCATCTCCTCTTTGGGGGATGCCAGCGTGGGCGCGCACAACATCGCCGTGAAAATCGAGTCCCTGAGCTTCCTGCCGGGCTTTGCGGTGGGCATAGCTAGCGCCACGCTGGTGGGGCAGTACCTGGGTGCGCGCAACCCGCGCATGGCCGTGGCCACCATCTGGAAATGCACGTGGTACGCGCTTCTGTTCATGGGCGGCATGGGCGTGGTGTTCTACCTGTTCCCGGAGCTGTTCATCTACCCGTTCGCGGCGGACTCTCAGGCATTGGTGGACGCGGCGCGGCCGGTGGTGCAGCTGTTCCTGATAGCGGAGCCGGTGTACGCCACCATGATGCTGTTCAAGACGAGCCTGCGCGGGGCAGGCGACACGCGGCGCGTGATGTACGTGACCTACACGTGCATGGGCGTGTTCCGCGGACTGGTGATTTTCCTGTGGAGCCGCTACTGGCCGGAGTACATCTCCCTGGTGGGCATCTGGAGCCTGTTTGTGCTGGACATGTCCGTGCAGTCCGTCATCCTGTACCGCATGGTCACGGGCATGAAATGGACCCGCCGCAAGGTTTAGCGCGGGTTGGGAAGGGCAAAAAAAATTGCGGACCTCACCCCGTGGGGAAGGTCCGCGGAAAGGCATCACAGCAAGCCTTGGGCTTACAGGGCGGTGTAGTACTGGTAGTGGACGCGCTCGTCGATGGCGAGGGTCTCACGGACCTGACGGATGACGGAGGGTTCCGCCTCGAAGGCATAGCGCATGTACTGGCCGTGGGTGAGGTGCTGGGAGGGGTATGCGAACTCGCGGCGGCCCACGTTGGTGGTGTCGGTCACCTTGGCGCCGGCCTCCTGGAGGACCTTGGCGATGGCGGCGGTGAGCTCATCAAGGGTTTCGGAACCCTTCATGTTGAAAACAATCAGTGCTTCGTACTTTCTCATATCAGTAACAGATAAGTCTTGCTTTTGCGTAATGCGGTGCGCTAGGATGCACCCTTTTTGCCGATAATGCAAGCCTAAAGTGTATTTTGCCCGAACTTTTTTTGCAAATTCGGCTCAAATGAGCTTCAGGCGCACCAAATCCTGGGTGTCGATGAGCCCCACGGGCCTGCGCTCGGCATCCAGCACCACCAGGTCGTCGATGCGGCGTTCCCGCAGGATTTTCACGGCTGCCACGGCGTGCTTGTCCGCCTCCACGAAGATGGGGTTGCGGGTCATGAGGTCCTCCACGGGGCGGGAGCCCACCTCGGTGTCCTTCTGGTAGGCGCGCGCAAAGTCGCCGTGGGTGAAGACGCCGGCGAGCGAGCCGTCCGCATTGGTGAGGACGCATGCGCCGGCGCGCGCCACGGTCATGGAGACGATGCATTCCAGCACGGTGGAGGTGGCGGGGAGCTTGGCGAACTCCTTGCGCATGATGTCGGAAACGCGGGTGAGGAGGGCGCGGCCGAGCGAGCCGCCGGGGTGGCTGCGGGCAAAGTCCTCGCGCGTGAAGTGGCGCGCCTCCAGCAGGGCCACCGCCAGCGCGTCCCCCATCACCAGCATGGCCGTGGAGGACGATGTGGGCGCCAGGTTCAGCGGGTCCGCCTCCTTCTCCACCGCCGTCTCCAGCACCACGTCAGAAAGCTGGCCCAGGGTGGAGTTGGCCTTGCCGGTCATGCTGATGATGGCCATGTCGAAGCGTTTCAGGAAGGGCATGAGCGTCAGCAGCTCCGCCGTCTCGCCGGAGTAGGACATCGCGATGCACGCGTCGCCGTCCTGCACGATGCCGAGGTCGCCGTGGAGGGCGTTCATGGTGTCCAGCACCACGGAGGGTGCGCCGGTGGAGGTGAGGGTGGCGGCAATCTTGCTGCCCACCAGCCCGCTCTTGCCCACGCCCACAATGATAATCTTGTGGCCGCTCTCAATGGCCTTGCGCATGGCCTCCACGGCCTGGTCGAACGAGGCGTCAAGGCGCTCGCGCAGGGCCTGCAGGGCCTCTATTTCATCTGTGAAAACCTGTTTTCCGCGAATGGTATGCTCTGTCATGATGATAGGGGGATTCTACCACAGCCGCGCAGGCGGCGCAATGAAATTCGCCAGCGCGGGGCGACACAATTTCGAATTTAGAATTTTGAATT
>JAUNNT010000058.1 GCA_030531305.1 Akkermansia sp. | reverse complement strand
GCTTTAAACTCTCTTGACCTTCTAACCCTAGATCAAGTAAAACTAATACCATTTAAGAAATAGAAACTGCACTAGCACTACCTCTAATTACTCCTAGCAAAGGGAACTTTCAGTGACAATTTTAATAAAAGCGTTACTGAAACAGAGTTTTTGTGTGCTTTAAAAGTATCATTTCTATCTCTTTTTTACCATTTTTATAACAATAATTAAAGACTACTTATTAAAACAATATAAAAAGTCCCTAATAAACAGGAACTTTCAGTGATTAGGAACTTTCGTTAAAAATTGAGCTTTAAATAAAGGACATTTGTGCATTAGTATAATTAAATTATGCAAAATTCTAAATTAAAAATTCAAATTTCCCAGCCCCCCCCCCAAAAAAAAAGAACCGCAGGCAAGACCGCCTGCGGTTCTTTTGATAGGTGGCAAGTAAGCGATTAATACGGCGCGAGCGGTTGACCCGGGTTGTTGTGCTCGTCGTGGTTGGCGTCCACGCGCCGCTCGTTGCAGGTCCACGTGAACGTGCGCCCCGTGAGGTCGATCACGCCCTCATAGCCGTAGGGGTGGCCTTCGACGACCTGGGTGGACACAACCCTGATTTTGCCGGTTTCCACCACGCCCATGTAGGTGATATGGTAGTCCTGCACCCAGCGGCCGGCGGAGCTGCTGGGATCGCCCATGGAATAGTCCTCCCATACCATCTCGTCGTATGAGTACTCGCTGGAGAGGACCTTCAGGTTGATGGGAGCCTCGATGCACTGGTAGTGCACCCCGTTGGTGGTGTCGTCAAACGTCAGCTGGATATAGCCCACGGCGTTCTCGCCCGTAGGTTGGAGATGCGGCGTGCCTCCGTAGCCGGCAGGCGTTTCGGTGAACGAAGCCGCCAGGTCCACGCTGTGGGCAATCTCACCCTCCTGCGCGGCCGGCAGGCGCACGCCTATGGTGTTGTATCCGGACTGGGAGTAGCTGGCATTCACCGGCCCGTCGGGCAGTGGGGTGTCCGGCAGGTTGATCACCATCTGTCCGGGCACGGAGAGCCCGCCGTCAATGCGCGGATAGCACACGCCCTCAATGATGATCTCGGAATTCGTGCGCCCCTGCAGCAGCAGGTGGTTGGGGGAGAGCTGCTTGGGCTTGTAGGCTTCACTGGGCGTCTTGTCTCCGCCGGAGCAGGAGGCAAGCACAACCGCCGCCGCCGCCGATATCAGGTAAAGCTTGGTGAAAGGAGTCTGCATATGGGAGTCTATGGGTTCAGGCGGTCGGGTTAGTCCTCGGCATTCTCATCATACTGCCAGCCGGCTATGGTGAGGACGCACGGCTGCGACATAAGGTTGCAGGTGGGGTTGACGAAATGCGTGCCGTCGACCGTGTGCACTTCTGAGAAGAGTCCCTCCAGGGTGAAGGTGCCGGTTGACACGGCGCCGATGTAGATGGTTCCCAGGGGGTCCTGGATGTATCTGCGCAGATGCAGGCAGATATTCTCACCGGTGCCGACGCACCATCCCACGGTGCGCACGGCACCCTCCACGTGGAAGTTGATGTACATGACCGTGTTGTGCTGCTCCTGCGTGCCGGTGCGCGGCGCTTGCCACCAGGTGCCGTTCAAGACGGGAGGGGCTCCGGCGTCCCCGTCCGTCACGCTTTGGAAGGGCAGGGTCACGGTGACGGTGCCGGTGTTGGCGGTCGCGCCGTCCGGGTTGAACACCATGATCAGCGGGCTTTCCGTTTCATCGGGCGTGGCTCCGGGAATGCCGGGATCGTATGTGGGGTCGGTGCCGATTTCCCAGCCGTCCTGGGTGACGTGGATGCCGAGGATGCGCAGCTCGGTTCCCAGCGCGCTCGCATCTGGAATCAGATTGTGCGGGCTGATGTCGCGGACAACGCCCGTCTCCTTGTCGTTGCCGCCGCCGGTGCATGAGGGCAGGGAGGAGACAAGGAGCGCGGCGAGCGCGACCTGCGAAAGCAGCAGCGCCTTGGCACCGGTTTTCATGAAGGGAAGCTTCATGGCTTCGGGGAATGCAAGGTTTAGTACTGGCTGGCGCCCTTCTTGGTCACGTAGAAGTTGCCGTTGAGCACGGAGCGGAGCCAGGCGTTGAAGGTGAGGTACTCGCCCATGGGGTCCGGATAGTTGATGGTCACGGTGCCCTGGGAGCTGCTGAGCACCTCCACCTCGTGCGTGACGAAGTTGAACTGCATCGACAGCGCGCCGCCCACCATGCCGGTTCCCTGCGGGTCCATGCCCACGGATGCCAGGACGCTGCCGTCCGTGATGGCGCCCAGGCTCTCGAAGGTGATCCAGAGGGTGGCCATTGAGGGTACGCCGCTCTCATGGTTCAGCTCATCGGTGCGGTAGGTGAAGTGGCAATTGTACCTGGCGCCGAAGAATTCCGCTTCGCCCGTGGCGTAGACGGTGTCTTGGAGCGAGCCCTGCGCTTCCGGCAGGTTGACATCTGGCCTGATGGCAATGTGGCCGAGCGTGTTGATGTGGAATTCCTTCTTGGCCTTGCGGAAATCGTTCAGGGTGATCACGTCGTCCGGGGATTTCTCCTTGTCTCCGCCGCCGGAGCAGGAGGTGAAGGTGAAACCGGCGACCAGCGCAACCGCGGCCGTGAGGAACAGAGTGAGTGTCTTCTTCATAATGACTGAGTGGATGTTAGCTTGACGGCGGGAGACGCGCTTATCCGGGAAAGCCCCCTGCCTATAGGAGCAGTATAACTGTTTCCCGCGCGGAAGCAAGCATTTTTTTGCGGAATTTGAAAAAACTTGCGCTCCTCCATCCGCGCGGGAAAATCCGCGTTATTTGGACACGTTGAAGCGGAATTCCACCACGTCGCCGTCCTGCACCACGTAGTCCTTGCCCTCCGTGCGCAGTTTGGCGAGCTCCTTGGCCTTCTGCAGGGAGCCGCAGGCCACCAAATCCTCGTAGGCCACCACCTGTGCGGCGATGAACCCGCGCTCGAAATCCGTGTGGATCACGCCGGCGGCTTGGGGGGCCTTGGCCCCGGCGGGGATGGTCCACGCCTTGGTCTCCTTCACGCCGGTGGTGAGGTAGGTGCGCAGCCCCAGCAGGTGGTACGCGGCCTTGATGAGCTCGCTCACGCCGGAATCGCTCACGCCCAGCGCCTCCAGGTAGTCCTTGGTGTCGGCCTCGTCCAGCTCGGAGAGCTCCTCCTCCATGCGGGCGGAGATGACGATGGCCTCTGCGTTGTGGTGCTCCGCCACATACTTGCGCACGGCGGAGACGTACGGGTGGGAATCCGGGTTGTTCACGGCGTCCGCCAGCTCCTCCTCGCTCACGTTGCAGGCGAAGATGCTCTTCTTGTCGGAAAGCAGGTAGAAGGTGTGCAGCAGCTTGCGCTCGTCGTCGCTCAATTCCAGCGTGATGGCGGGCTTCCCGGCGTCCAGGTGCGGCAGCAGCTTGTCGATGAGCTCCACTTCCGCCTTGGCCTCCTTGTCGCCGCCGCGCGCCTTCTTGATGCGGCTCTCCTTGCGCTTCTCCATGGCCGCCAGGTCAGCCAGGATGAGCTCGTCGTTGATGATTTCGATGTCGCGCACGGGGTCCACGCTGCCCAGCTCGTGGATGATGTCGTCGTTCTCGAAGCAGCGCACCACCTGCACGATGGCGTCGGTCTCGCGGATGTTGGAGAGGAATTTGTTGCCGAGCCCGGCGCCCTCCGCCGCGCCCTTCACGAGGCCTGCGATGTCCACGAACTCGATGGCGGCGGGCACGATGCGCTCGCTCTTGCTCATCTCCGCCAGCACGCCCAGGCGCGCATCCGGCACTTCCACCATGCCCACGTTGGGGTCGATGGTGCAGAACGGGTAGTTGGCGGCCTCCGCCTTGCGGGAGCGCGTCACGGCGTTGAAGAGGGTGGATTTGCCCACGTTGGGCAGGCCTACGATTCCGGCTTGTAACATAGCGCCGAGATTATAGGACGCACGCCGCGAAAAGTAAATTCCAAAATGCGGAGCCGCCAGGGGCGGCAATTTACAATCTACAATTGACGATTGACAATTGGGAGAGTTCGGCGCGGCGTTCGCCGCGCGCATATTTTCCAAATCATTGCCGTCCCATAAAAAAACGCCTGCCAACTAATCACGCTCGTTGGCACCAATCATTGCATGCCAACCACGCCTTGCAAAAAAAACTTTGGGACATATGTGGGCGAATGCCCGCCAACGCTACTGGGCGGTGGCTTGGACGATGTGGACGAGGGCGGCGGGGAGATTGCGGGAGCCGTAGAACTCGGCGGCGGCAATGCGCTCGCCCTGGGATTTGATGCGGTCGTTGACGCGCTTGATGACGGGCATGTAGCGGTCCTCCATCTCCATGCGCTCCAGGTCGGAAAGCTGGGGCAGGGTGGCGGCGGCCTTCGCCCAGAGGGTCAGTTCCTCGCCCAGGCGCATGAGGGGCGCCACGGCGGCCTCCGCGGTGTCGCGGTCCTGGATTTTGGAAAGGACGTCCAGCACCTTGGCGGTGATGACGATACCGGCGCGGATGTGGTTTTCCGCGGGGGAGATGGCGCGCGCCTCCGCTTGCTGTGCAGGCTGCGCGGGGGCGGGTGCGGGTTCAGCCGCGGTGGCGGCGGCCAGCGCCAGGGGCAAGATGATGGCGGGTGCGGTCTTCATTTTTCCAGCATGAGACACATGTAGGAGAAGAGCTTGAAAAACTCCTCCGAGTTGTAGCACTTGACCTGCTGCAGGCGGAAAATCTCCCGGTAGAGCTTGCCCCATTCCTCGCGCATGGGCTGTTCGTAGCGGGCCTTCACCTCCGCGGCGTCGGCGTCGGAGAGCTGCTTGATGTCCTTGAGGGCCTCGCGCGCATCGTACACGGTGGCCATGGCCTCTTTGAGCTTCGGCGCGGCGGCGTCCGCCGTGGCCTTGTCCTTCACGCCCTGCAGCACGGGCAGCACGGCGGCGGGAACGGCCATGTAGCGCTCAAACGCCTGCTGCACGGCGGGCTCCAGCGCGGCGGCCTGCACCGCCAGCACGGCGGGCAGCAGGGCGGACATCCACTTCAGGGTGTTCATTTCTCCTCCTTGTCGGCGGGCTTGTCCGCTTCCTTGCTGTCCTCCGCCTTGTCGTTGGCGGCCTCCTCCTCGCCTTCGGTTTCCTCCTCCTCGTCGTCAGCGGCGGCGGTCTTGGCGGCGGCGGCCTCGGCCTCGGCGGCCTTCTCGGCTTCCGCCTCCTGGGCGCGCTCGATGTCGGGGTTCAGGGCCTCAATCTGGCGTTCCAGGCTTTCCACGGCGCGCTCCAGGCGGGAGGTGGAGCCGTCCAGCGTGCGCTTGGCGCGCATGAGCTCGCGCTCGCGGTCGCGGATGGTGTTTTCAAGGTCGCGGCGCTGCTCGGTGATGGGCTTGCGGTAGTCCTCCGGGAAGAGGTCGCGGTTGAGGCCGATGAGGCTCTTGAAGATGGTGCTTTTGTTGAGGAGCTCGCGGGCCTCCGCGCACTTGCCGGAATCCAGCAGGGCCTTGGCCTGGTCCATCTCCGCCCAGAATTTCTCCAGCATCTCCGGCACCTGGCCCACGGCATCGTCCATCTTCTCGTTGGAGTTGCGGCGCAGGGCGTCCTCCACGCGGGAGACCGCGGTTTCCAGCATGCGGGCGTTGTGCGGCGAGGGCGTGATCCAGGCGGTCTCGTAGCTCTCGTTCTCGTCCTCCAGCATCTTGGTGACCTTCTCTATCTCCTTCTGGTCGTCCTGGTCCAGCTTCTCGCGGCGCTCGCCCACATACTTGCGGCGGCGGTTGTCCTCGTTGTCGCGCATCTTGACCCACTTCTTGTGGAGGTCCTTGAGGGTGGAGATGTACCAGGCGTGCGCCTGCTTGTACTCCGGAACGCCCTGGAATTTCTTGCGCATCTCCTCGAACTTGGAGAGCCCGCCCACGCGGCGGCTGTTCTTGCCGGTCTTCATGTCCGCCACCATGGCATCGTACGCGGCCTTGCCGTCCACCGCATACTGGGTGCGCTGCTCCTGCGTGACGATTTCAAAGGCGTAGGGTTTGACGTTGGAGGCATCCAGCTCGGCGCGCGCATCCGTCACCTGCTGGGCCAGCTTCTCCACGTCCGCCAACTTGCGGTCCACCGTGTCGCGCACGCGCTTGGCGCGGCGCTCCAGCGAGAACTTGGGAGCCTTGATGGCGGCGATGGACTTGTCGATCTCGTCGAGCTGCTTGTGGAGGGAATCCGCGATGGCTCCGAACTCCAGCGGGGCGGGCTTGGGTTGTTCCTCGGCCTTGGGCTGCGGTGCGGGCTCCGCCTTCTCCACGGGGGCCATCACCAGGATTTCGTCGTTCTGCACGTTCTTGGTGACCACGAATCCCTCCTTGTCCGTGCCGTTGAACTTGGTCTCGGTGCTGCCCTGGATGATGATGGAGCAGTCCGTGTAGCGGCTGGTGTCGGAAAGCGTGATGTTGTAGAGCTGCTTGGCTGCGGCTGTGGTGGCGAGGCAGGCCGACAGGGCGATGGCAATCAGTGTACGTTTCATGGCTGGTGGGGGTGATAGATGCGTATCAGCCTATAGGGTATCACACCCGCGCCCCTTCTGCAACCAGCAAATGCGCGCCCGCGCAAGTTTTTTGGCCGCATCACCGGGAACGCGCGCCAGCGCGCGAATTCCCCAAATTGTAAATCGTCAATCGTCAATTGTAAATCACCGCATATCGCGTATGGCGGCGGCGGCGGCGTGCACCAGGGGCGGGCCGTTGTAGATGAAGCCGGAGTACAGCTGCACCAGGGAGGCGCCGGCGCGGATCTTGCCCACGGCGTCCTCTGCGGTGAAGATGCCGCCGGTGCCGATGATGGGGATTTCTCCGTGGAGTCCCTTGGCAAATGCCTCCAGGGTCTCGTTGGCGCGGTTGTAGAGGGGCTTGCCGGAGAGGCCGCCGCTTTCCTTCGCGGCGGGGTGGTCCTCCACGCCCTCGCGGGTGGTGGTGGTGTTGGTGCAGATGAGCCCGTCCAGCTGGCAGTCCAGGAACACGTGGCAGAGCTCCTCGATCTGCCGCTCCGACATGTCGGGCGACACCTTCATCACCAGCGGCACGTAGCGCCCGGTGTCCGTGGAGAGGTTGGCCTGCTCGCTCTTGAGCTGGGAGAGCAGGTGCGCCGCGGTGTCCGCCTGCGCCAGCTCCTGCAGGTTCGGCACGTTCGGGCAGGAGAAGTTCACCGTCACGTAGTCCGCCACGTCCCACGCCGCGCGCAGGCAGCTCACGTAGTCGTGGTTGGCCTCGGCATTGGGCGTGACCTTGTTCTTGGAGATGTTGACGCCCAGCACGCCGTGGAAGTTCTTGGTGGCCTGGATGTTCTCCACGCCGCGGTCGATACCGGGGTTGTTGATGCCCATGTGGTTGATGATGGCCTGCTGCGGGATGCAGCGGAAAAGGCGGGGCTTGGGGTTGCCGGGCTGCGGGCGCGGGGTGAGCGTGCCCACCTCCACGAATCCGAATCCCAAGTGCCCGAAGGCGGCCACAGTGTTGGCCTCCTTGTCCATGCCGGCGGCCAGACCCACGCGGTTGGGGAACTTCAGCCCCATCACGGTCACGGGGTCCTCCACGCGCTGCCCCGCCACCAGGGAGAGCAGGTGCAGGCGCTCCGCCATGCGGAGCCCCGCCAGGGTGAGGGAATGCGCGCGCTCCGGGTCCAGGTGGAAGAGCGCGGACTTGGCTAACTGGTACAACTGTGGGTTCACGTACGGATGGGAACTCGCGGCGCGGGCGCATGCGCGGCCTGCCGCTTGGGGTGCATTGTAGGTGATTTGCGCCGCGGATGCAAGGAAATAGTGATCATTGGGATTAGGAATAAGGATTAGGATTAGGATTAGGGGGACTTCTGTTGAGTCTCCCCCGCAATGGCACAGGCAAATCGGCTTGCGAAGCCACATGCGGTGCGCTACAATGGGTGCGGATGAACGCTACGCAGATTCACGAGGTCCTGGAGCGCGCGGGGGTGGCCCCCAGCAAGTCGCTGGGCCAGAATTTCCTGGTGGATGAGAACATCGCCAAATGGATTGTGGCCCAGCTGGAGATTGGGCCGCAAGACTGCGTGGTGGAGGTTGGCCCCGGCACCGGCGCGCTCACGGAACACATCGCCCCGCTCTGCCGCAAGCTCATCCTCGTGGAGTTCGACGCACGTCTCGCCGCCTACCAGAGGGAGAGATGGGCAGGGGACGACCACGTGGAGGTGCACCACGCCGACGGCGCGAGCTGGAACCCCCTGCCGCTTTTCGCGGAGCAGCCCGTAAAGTTCATGGGCAACCTGCCGTATTCCGCGGGCGGCGCCATTTTGGCGAATTTCCTGACCTCTCCCTGCGCGGTGGAGCGCGCCGTGGTGATGCTGCAGAAGGAATTCATCGACCGCATCCTGGCGCAGCCGGGGGACGACGCATACGGTCTGCTGTCGCTCCGCATCCAGATGGACTGGGTGCCGCGTGCTCTCAAGACTGTGCCGCCGGAGGCGTTTTCCCCGCGGCCCAAGATAGATTCCACGGTGATGCTGCTCACGCCGCGCCCGGCGGACGAGCTGCCGCCGTACGACCACCGGCTGATGGACGAGCTGATGCGCCGCTGCTTCTCCCAGCGCCGCAAGCAGATGCACAAGCAGCTGCCGGATTCCCCCGACTGGGCGGACGTGGCCGCAAGCCTCGGCATCTCCCCCACCGCCCGCCCGGAGGAGCTGGGCCTGCGCCAATGGGTGCAGCTCACCAACGCATACGACCCCCACCCCCTCCACGACACCCCGCAGCGCGACGACGAGTTGTTCGATGTGGTGGATGGCGATGACAACGTGCTGCGCCAGGCCACGCGCAGGGAGGTGCACGACCGGGGGCTCATCCACCGCGCCGTGCATGTGCTGGTGTTCAACAAGAAGCACGACTGCCTGCTGCAAAAGCGCTCCCGCCTGAAGGACCGCCAGCCCGGCGTGTGGGATTCCTCCGCCGCCGGTCACTTGGACGCCGGGGAGGATTACGAAACCGCCGCCCGCCGCGAGCTGGAGGAGGAGCTGGGCATCACGGACGCCCGCCTGGTGGAGGTCGGCACCCTGCCGCCCACCGAGGGCACCGGCATGGAGCACGTCCACCTCTACGCCGCGCTGTACAGCGGGCGCGTCACCTTCCCCGCGGCGGAGATAGAGGGCGTGCTGTCGTTCCCCGCGCGGCTCATCGACACGTGGCTGGAGCGCCGCCCGCAGGATTTCGCCGCCAGCTTCGCCCTCTGCTGGCAAAAGGTCCGCCCCATGATAGACGCCTAACCCCGATATAGTGTAGAACCATGTCAAACATCCCCATGCCCCTGTTGGGAAAATCCCTGGAAGACACCCTCGGCATCCGCACGCTGCCCGCCCGCGAGGACGGCTTGGCGGAGGCGGAGCTGGTGGTCACGGAACGCTGCTGCCAGCCGTTCGGAATGGTGCACGGCGGCGTGAACCTGGCGCTGGCGGAAAACCTGGCGGGGCACGGCTCCATGCGCATCTGCGCGCCGGGTGAATCCGTGTGCGGCATGCACGTGAGCGGCAGCCACGTGGCGCCCGCGCCCCTCGGCTCCACCCTCCACGCCACCGCACGCCTTATCCACCGCGGTCGCAAAACCCACCTCTGGAACGTGGACATCACCTGCGGGGACACGCTCGTCTCCACCGTCCGAGTCACCAACTTCATCATCCGCCCGCAGGAATGAGCGCCGACCCGCAAGAGGTGATGCATCTGCTGGACGGCGTATGCCGCTCCCGCTGCGCGTTCGCGCTGATGCGGCGTCCCAACGAGGACGATTTCACCCTGGTGGCGCAGCACGCGCCGGATGCGGAGGTGCTGCCGGGCGTTGCCGCGCTGGCGGGGCGGAGCGGCTTTGCGGCGGTGCCGTTCGCGGCGTCCGCGGATTGCCCGCCCGTGCTGATACACGCGGATGTCACAGCCAACGGCTGGGATGAGATGGCGGATGCGCTGGCCGCGTTCGCCGCGCGGGAACCCGCGCCGCAGGCGCAGCCGGATGCCGCGTTCCGTTCCGCGGGCAAGGCGGACTACATGGCGGCTTTCGGCAAGGCCATGGATGCGCTGCAAAGCCGCTCGCTGCACAAGGTGGTGCTGTCGCGCGCCGAGGTGGAGCACGTGCCGGGCATCTCCCCCGCGGAGACTTTTTGGCGCGCGTGCGATGCATACCCGCAGATGATGGTGTGCCTGTTCCACAGCCCGCAGACGGGCACGTGGCTGGCCGCCACGCCGGAGCTGCTGCTCAGCGGCGGGGCAGGGGGCTGGCGCACCGTGGCGCTGGCGGGAACCATGCCCGTGCAGGAGGGACGCTTCCTCGCCGACTGGGATGCCAAGAACCGCGGCGAACAGTCCCATGTGGTGGAGTTCATGCGCGACACCCTTTCCCAATTTTCCGATGATGTGCAGGAGGACGGCCCGCGCGTTTCCCCCGCCGGGCATTTGGCGCACCTGCGCACGGATTTCCGCTTCACCCTGCCCGCGGGAGCCGACCCCGCGGAGCTGCTGGCGGCGCTGCATCCCACACCCGCGGTGTGCGGCCGTCCCACGGATGCGGCGCGCGCGCTCATCGCCCGCATGGAGCCCGCGCCGCGGCGCTACTACAGCGGGTTCTTCGGCATGCTGGATGCCGCCGCGCACTCGGAGCTGTACGTGAACCTGCGCTGCATGGAGATGTTTGCCGACAGCGTGGTGCTGCACGCGGGCGGCGGCCTGGTGCGCGAGTCCTCCGCGGAATCGGAATGGCAGGAGACGCAGGACAAGATGAACACCCTGCGCAGGTTGATTTCATAAACGAACCGTCATGCTCAGCGACAAACAAAGCGTCCTTCAACTGGCTGCCCTGCTGCACGCGCACGGCGTGCGGCATGCGGTGCTCTGCCCCGGCAGCCGCTGCGCGCCCATCGTCCACACCCTGCTGGAGTGCGGGCTGTTCACCTGCCACCGCGTCACGGACGAGCGCAGCGCCGCTTTCGTGGCGCTCGGCCTCGCCCAGCACGGCGGCGAGCCCGCGGCGGTGGTCTGCACCAGCGGTACCGCCCTGCTGAACATGCACCCCGTCGTGGCGGAGGCATTCTACCAGCAAGTGCCGCTCGTGGTCGTCTCCGCGGACCGCCCCGCCGCGTGGATCGGCCAGCAGGACGGCCAGACCCTGCCGCAGCCGCGCGTGTTCGGCTCGCTGGCGCGCCGTTCCGTGGACGTGCCGGAAATCCACGACGAGACAAGCGCGTGGCACGCCAACCGCCTCATCAACGAGGCCCTGCTGGAGTGCCGCCACCGCGTGGCCGGGCCCGTGCACATCAACATGCCCATCAGCGAGCCGCTGTACCGGTTCACCATCCCGCAGCTGCCTCGCACGCGCGCCATCGCCCGCTGCACCGCGCCGCCGCACGCGCTGCCCGCGCGCACGATGCTGGTGTTCGGCCAGCTGCCTGCGCCGCTCGATGCGCCCCAGGGATTCCTCTGCGTGGCGGAAAACCTTTCCAACTCCCGCGGCATCCGCCGCATCGACGAGTTGGTGGACGATGCCTCCCTCCCCGCGCCGCAGCTGGTGGTCACCCTCGGCGGGCATATCCTCTCCAAGAAGCTGAAAGAATACCTCCGCCGCAACGGGGTGGAGCATTGGCACGTCTGCCCGGAAGGCGCGGTGGCCGACACCTTCTGCACGCTCACGCATGTGCTGGAGATGCAGCCTGCCGACTTCCTGCGCGCGCTGCCGCCCTGCGCGGATGCCGCGTTCGCGGATGCCTGGAAGCACGCGGAGGATGCGCTTCCCGCGCCGGATGCCGAACACGACCTCGCGCTCGCCGCAACGCGCGCGGCAATGGAATTGCTGCAGCCCGGCGACACCCTGCAGCTGGCCAACAGCTCCGCCGTGCGCTTCGCCCAGCGTTTCCCGCTGCCGGATGGCGTGCATGTGCGCTGCAACCGCGGCACCAGCGGCATCGAGGGCTCCCTCTCCACCGCCGTGGGATGCGCCGCCGCCTGCGCCCCCGCCCGCTGCCTCTGCATCATCGGAGACCTCAGTTTCTTTTACGACATGAACGCCCTCTGGAACGCCGTGGAGCGTGACAACCTGCGCATCGTCCTGCTCAACAACGGCGGCGGCCGCATCTTCAGCACCCTCCCCGGCATGCCCGCGCAAGGGGCGTCGCACGATGCCATCGCGGGTGTGCACGCCCAATCCGCGCAGGCCTGGGCGCAATCCTGCGGCATGGCCTACCTCTCCGCATCTTCCCACGCGGAACTCCCCGCCGCCATGCAAGCCCTCTCCGCCGCCACCAAGGCCACCCTCCTGGAAATCATGTGCTGAATTGCGGCACATGCCTGATTCCGTACTTTACAAATATGGTGGGCGGTGGTATGGTGCGGGCTTCCCCGCGCGGGCTGAATAGAACAAAGAGATGAAGAACCTGCTTTCCATAGAGGAGTTGACGGCTGACGAGATCAAGGAACTGCTGGCCTTGGGACACCGTTTGAAGGCCGAGCGCGGCATGCACCACGAGCAGCCGCTCGCCGGGCAGACCTGGGCGCTCATCTTCTCCAAGTCCTCCACCCGCACCCGCGTCTCCTTCGAGGTGGGCGTCAGCGAGCTGGGCGGCCGCCCGATGTTCCTTTCCGTGCGCGATATCCAGCTGGGCCGCGGCGAACCGATCCGCGACACCGCACGCGTGCTCGGCCGCATGATCCACGGCGCCATCATCCGCACCTACGCCCAGGAGGAGGTGGAGGAATTCGCCCAATACTCCGGCCTGCCCACCATCAACGCCCTCACCGACCGCGAGCACCCCTGTCAGATATTGGCGGACCTCCTCACCATCGAGGAGCGCTACGGCGCGGGTTCCTGGAAGGATATGCGGATTGCGTTTTTCGGGGATGTGGACAACAACATGGGGCGCTCCTGGATGTGGGCGGCCAAGCGCCTGGGGTTCACCCTGGTGCTGGCGGGCCCGCAGCAGGCTCTCCCCAAGCCCCATATCCTCCACGAGCTCGACTGCCCCAACATTATCTGCACCACCGACCCCGAGGAGGGCGTGCGCGGTTGCACCGTGGTCAACACCGACACCTGGATTTCCATGGGCCAGGAGGCGGAGAAGGGCACCAAGGAAAAGGCGTTCTTCCCCTATCAGGTCAACAAGGAGCTCATGTCCCTGGCCGCACCCGACGCCAGCGTGTTCCATTGCCTGCCCGCCTACCGCGGCTATGAAATCACCAACGATGTGCTGGAGGCCCACGCCGACGCCATCTTCGCCGAGGCGGGGAACCGCCTGCACGCGCAGAAGGCCGTGCTCTACACCCTCGCCACGCACCGCTGAACGGCGCCGCTCCCGCGCGTGCGCGAAAAATGTTGCGCGGGGATGGTGCGGGATGGTACAATGGCGCGCATGAGGGAATGGACGTCAATCCTGGGCGCGCTGGCGGCGGCTGTGGCGTTGTGCAGTTGCGGCGACGGCCGCGGCGGGCATCGCGCGCACGCGTACAGGGGGCACAGCGCGCATTGGGACCAATCGGCGGTTCCCGTGTCGCTGCAATGCGCGGCGTGCCACCCCAAGGAGTTTGAGGAATGGGCGGGCAGCGACCACGCCTGGGCTATGCGGAAGATTTCCTCCAAGCTGGACGCCGCGCCGTTCCGCGGGCAGTCGCAGCAGGCCCACGGGGAGACCACGCATTTCCTCGCGCGAGCCAATGGCGCGCCGTTCCTGCGTGTGGAGGCGGAGGGCGCCGAGCCCGCGGAGTTCGATGCCGTGTTCGCCATCGGCAAGGTGCCGCTGGTGCAGTACCTGGTGCGCGGGAACGACGGCGGCTGCCAGGTGACCAGCGCCGCGTGGGATTCCGCCGAGCGCGGGCGCCACGGCCTGCGCTCCGTTGATACGCAGAACGGCAACCAGTGGTTCGACGTCTTCCGCGACGACGCACGCCAGCGCAGCAACGGCATGGGCGAGCGCGCGGCGGGCGAGTGGGGCCATTGGCAGGGCAGGGGCATGAACTGGGACTCCCAGTGTGCCTGGTGCCACATGACCGGATTCCACAAGAACTACGATGTCCGGCAGGACCAGTACCGCGCCGAGTGGAAGGAACTCGGCGTCACCTGCATCCAATGCCACAAGCTGGCGGACAAGCCCGCGCCGGACGGCTGCATGGTGGCACCCGCGGACCGCAAGCTCTCCCCCATGCGCGCGCACGACAACTGCGCCTCCTGCCACGCTCGCAGGGAGGAGCTGGATGACAACTTCACCGCGGGCGACCGCTTCGACGACCACTTCCGGCTGGAGCTGCCGCGCGTGCCGGGCGTCTTTTATCCGAACGGCATCCAGCGTGACGAGGACTACTGCGAGACCGGCTTCCGCCTGAGCCGCATGGGCATGCGCGGCGTCACCTGCATCGAGTGCCATGATGCCCACACGGGCGCGCTGCTCCACCCTGCGGAAAACAACGAGCTCTGCCTGCGCTGCCATGCCGAGCACCAGAAGGTCAACGGCGTGGAGGCCCCCTACGTGGACCGCGGCGACACCTTCACCTGCCCCGCCGGAACCAAGGGCCACATGTGCGTGGAATGCCACATGCCGGAGAGCACCTACATGGGGCGCGACCCGCGGCGCGACCACACGCTCCTGCCGCCGGACCCGCGCCTTAGCCTGGAAATCGGCACCCCGAACGCATGCACGATGTGCCACGCGGGCAAGGACAACGAGTGGGCCGCCAAGGCCGTGGAAAAGCGCTACGGCGAACACTCCTGGCTGGAGGGATACCGCCCGCGCTTCCGCGCCGTGGCTCACGCCATGGACGGTCAATTCAACCAGGACGAGATGCTCGCCGCCTACGCCCAGGAGGAGAACCCCGCCTGGCGCGCCACCATGCTCGGCCTGCTCTCCCAGATGCCCCGCACGGACGCCGTGCTGCAAACCGCGCTGCAAGCCACGCGGGATGCCAGCCCGATGCTGCGCGCGGCCGCCGCGGAGCTGCTGGGCGCGGACTGCCCGGAGAGGCTGCTGAAGGATTCCTGTCGCAGCGTGCGGCATGCGGCGGTGCGCGCGCTGCTGCCAAGCGTGCCGGACGACTCGCCCGCCATGAAGGAGTACCAGGAGACGCTCGCCCTGCAGGCGGACCAGCCCGCCGGGGCCATGCAGCTCGCCCAGCTCTCCCTCGTGCGCCAGGATTTGGGCGAGGCCGAGCGACAGTACCGCCGCGCCGTGGAGCTGGACCCCGCTTCCGCCGTGCCCCGCATGGACTACGCCGTCTTCCTGGACCGCTTGAACCGCCCCGTGGAGGCGCTGCAGCAGATGCTGGACTGCGCCGCCGCCCATCCGCAGGATGCCGAGGTGCAGTACCGCCTGGCGCTCATCCTGGCTGAGGTGGGGCAGCGCGAGGCCGCGCGCCACGCCGCCAACAAGGCCGTTCAACTCAACCCGCAGCATGAGGCCGCCGCCCAGCTGCTCCGCGCCCTGCAACCATGACCATCCCTCTGGACAGCACAACCATCATTGCCGCCATCGGGGGCGTCCTCCTGCTGGCCATCCTGCTCTTCACCGTCTTCAAGGGCGTGATGCGCATGCTCGCGCTCGCCATCGGCCTGGCCCTCGCAGTCGGCGCCTGGCTCTTCTTCTACAAGAACGGCTTTACCTTCGTCTCCTTCATCACGGACTCCCCGCAGCCCTGGATGGTGCAC
This sequence comes from Akkermansia sp., assembly GCA_030531305.1. Lineage (GTDB taxonomy): Bacteria > Verrucomicrobiota > Verrucomicrobiia > Verrucomicrobiales > Akkermansiaceae > Akkermansia. Next base: position 767 of record JAUNNT010000058.1, on the reverse strand, counting down.
GTGCTGGCGGGCGGCGTGGCCCTCCTCATCATCGTGGTCACCATCCACGGCCTCACCTGGATTTCACAGGTGCTCAGCTTCAACAAACGCGTGGGTCCCACCGGCGTCACCACCACCATCCTCATGTGCCTGCTGGCCCTCTGGCTCGGCGTCATGGGCGTCTCCTACTACGGCGATGTCTGCCGCATCGCCTACTACCACGACCTCGCGGAAGCCCAGATGACCGGCGCGCCGCAGCCCGCGCTGCCCCTCTTCACCAAGGTGAAGGACACCATCCGCACCAACAGGCTCACCTCCTGGCTGGAGAAAATCGACCCCATGGAGAACCCCGCGCGCACCAACCTGGCCTGCCTGATCGCCTACGGCTGCACGCTGGATGCCCCGCGCTGCGACGCCCTCTACCACAACCAGCTGGCAAACCGCGGCATCCCCCACCCGTACCGCCTCCTGGATTTGTTCCGAGACCCCGGTATGCGCACCCTCGTGCAGGAGAAACGCTACGTCCCCCTCCTGGAGAACGAGCGCCTGAACACCTTCCTGCAGTTCGAGAACACAGAGGAACTCATGCGCAATATCCTCTAGGAATTTACAATTGACGATTTACAATTTACAATTTGTAAATAGTGCCGCGCCGGAAGCGCGGTCGCGGATGAGTTTCATCTGGCATGCTGCCAGATGAAACATGTCGTCTCTGCGCTGGTAGGCGCGGCTATAATTGAGCCATCCCGATGGCGACACAAAGTTTGCCCCACCCGGAAGGGTGGGGG
>JAUNNT010000057.1 GCA_030531305.1 Akkermansia sp. | reverse complement strand
AATCTTAATCCTACTCTTACTCCCCACTTGCGAGCCGTCAGGCTTGCGGGTACAGGCTCGTCCGCCCGACGGAGTGGTACTCGAATCCGGCGTGGATGGCGTTCTCGCCGTGCATCACGTTGCGGCCGTCGAAGATGATGGGCAGCTTCATGAGCTCGCGCACGCGCTGCAGGTTGGCGTTGGCAAACTGTTTCCATTCCGTGGCCACCACCAGCACCTCCGCGTCGCGCGTGCACTCGTACATGTCCTCGCAGTAGTTCACCTCGCAGCCCTCCAGCGCCTTGGCGCCGGTCTCCATGGCCTTGGGGTCGTACGCGCTCACGATGGCGCCCTCCTCGCACAGGCGGCGGATGAGCTTGACGGCCACGGACTCGCGGACGTCGTCCGTGTTCTGCTTGAAGGCGATTCCCCAGACGGCGATGCGCTTGTTGCGCAGCACCCAGAGCTTCTCGCGCAGGCGGTCCATGAAGTGCTCAAGCTGGTTGGCGTTGATCTTCTCCACCTCTTCCAGTAGGTGGAGGGGTGCGCCCAGCTGGTGGGAGATGTTGATGAAGCCCTTGACGTCCTTGGGGAAGCAGGAGCCGCCGTAGCCGAGCCCGGCGTTGAGGAAGTTGCGCGAGATGCGCTTGTCCATGCCGATGCCCATGGCCACCAGCTCCACGTCAGCGCCGGACTTCTCGCAGACCTGGGAGACGGCGTTGATGTAGGAAATCTTGAGGGCCAGGAAGGAGTTGGCGGCGTGCTTGATGAGCTCCGCGGACGCCAGGTCCACCTCCACGATGGGGGCGTTGAACGGCTGGTACACGCGCTTCATCATGTCCATGGCGCGCTGGGAGTTGGTGCCGATGACCACGCGGTCCGGGTTCATGAGGTCCTGCACGGCGCTGCCCTCGCGCAGGAACTCCGGGTTGGACACCACGTCCACGTCCACATCGGCCCCGGCGTAGCGGTTGATGACCTCGTACACCTTCTGGCCCGTGCTCACGGGAACGGTGGACTTGTCCACCACGATGCGGTAGCCGTACTCCGGGCGCATGGCGTCCGCGATTTCATGGGAGACGGCCTCGATGAACGAGAGGTCCACGGAGCCGTCCTCGTGCGGGGGCGTGGGCACGGCGATGAAGATGATGTCGCTCTTGGCCACGGCCTCGTTCAGGTCCGTGGTGAAGGCAAGGCGGCCGGCGGAGACGTTGGAGACGATCATGTCCTCCAGGTCGGGCTCGTAGATGGGCATTTTGCCCTGGCGCAGGGCTTCAACCTTCTTCTGGTTGTTGTCCACGCAAATCACGTTGTGACCCACTTCCGCGAAACAGGTGCCCGTGGTGAGGCCAACATATCCGGTGCCGATGATAGCAAGGTTCATGAGGAAAGAAATATGTGTTCGCGTGAATTATGCGTATGACACCCCGAATGTCAAGCCTGAAATGTTGGGATGGCGCGTTTGCGTGCGCATCCATTATCAAATCCTCCTAATCCTAATCTTAATCCCTAATTCCGCCGCCTACCCATGCGGCAGGCGCTCTGCCGCCGCATCCGGGATTTGCAGCAGCTTCACGCGGGAGGAATCTCCGTGCAGCAGGGTGACGGCTGATTTGGGCACGCCGAGTTTCTTTGCCAGAAACGCCACCACCTCCTTGTTGGCCTTGCCCTCCACGGGCGGGGCGGCGATGCGCAGCTTGAGCACGCGCCCGGCGTGCGGGTCTTCCTCCCAGCCGACGATTTCGCTGCGGGAGGCGCCGGGGGTCACTTTGACGGCGAGTTTCATGGGCGGGAGGGGAACGTGGAATCAAGCATGGATGCGGCCACCTGCAGGCGCGTGAGCTCCTTGCCGCAGGCCGCCGCCTGTTCGGCGGTGGGCAGGTCGCGCCGCGTGTGGATGCCGTCCGTCAGCAGGAAGGGCAGCAGCAGGATGCGGCGTGACTGCATGCCCGCCATCACCGCGGCGGCGTCCGGCGTTTGGTGGAAGTAGCCCAGCGCCACCTCCGTGCCGGGCAGCAGCTCGCGCAGGCGGCGGCAGAACAGCGCGGGCTCCGGCGGCGGCTCCGGCAGTTTGGAGCCGTGCGCCACCACCAGGATGCCCGTGTCCGGCTGCAGGCGGTCGTGCTCCCTCAGGCGGCGGGCGGCGGCCTCCGCCAGCCAGGGGGATGCCCCCAGCACGGGTTGGAAGAACAGTTGCGGCTGCGCGCCCTTGAAGCGGCGGGCGTAGGCCTCGCGCAGCCATTGCTGGAGCCTGGCGCCGCTGCTGGTGCCGCTGAGCATGAACATGGGGTACACCAGGATGGGCGCGTCCGGCGGGGGCAGGGCGGCGGTCTCCAGCGGCTCGTGCAGGTGGCAGCGGAACAGGCGGCTGGCCGGTATGCGGATGCCCGGCGGGTCCAGCGCCACGCCCTTTTCATTGTAGCTCACCACCAGGTAGTAGCGCTTCCACTTGTGGTGCCGCCGCCAGAACAGAACGCCCGCCACCACCAGCAGCAGCTGCGCCACCGCAAAGTGGAAATAGATGAGGTGCCGCAGGTGCGCCTCCTCCGCGGCGTCAAGCCCTGGTTGGGAGAGCCGCACGCCGCAGTCCACCGACCCCCAGACGGCGGCCAGGAAGGCGAGGCAGCCCAGGATGATCAGCGCTTGGTTGCGGCCGCGCTTCACGTGGTGCGGCGGTTGCGTGGGTTACACGGAGGCCTCGGCGTCCGCCGCCTTCTGGATTTCCTCGCGCAGGTTGTGCTTCTCGCTGAAGTACAGCACCACGGGAGAGGCGATGTAGATGGAGGAGTACGTGCCGATGAAGATACCCAGCAGCATGGTGATGGAGAAGTCGCGCATGGACGGGCCGCCCAGCGCGATCAGCGCAATCAGCACCGCGATGGTGGACAGCGAGGTGAGCAGCGTTCGCGACAGCGTGGAGTTGATGGCCTCGTTCATGATGTCCACCAGCTTCTCGCTCGGCTCCGCCGTGCGCAGGCGCTCGCGGATACGGTCGAAAATCACGATGGTGTCGTTGATGGAATAGCCGGCCACCGTCAGGAACGCGCCGATGTGGATGATGTTCAGCTCCGTGCCCATGAGCACCACCAGCGCGATGATGCCGAACACGTCGTGCGCCGTGGACACCAGTGCGCCCATGGCGAAACTCCACTCGAAGCGCAGCGCCAGGTACAGCGCAATGCCCAGCATGCCCGCCAGCAGGGCGAAGCACGCCGTCTTGAAGAACGCCGAACCCAGCGACGAGCTCACGTCGTCGATGGACGGCGCCTCCAGCTCGCTCATGTGCGGAATCTTCTCGCGCAGCTCCTTGTCGATCTGCATGGCCTCGTCCTTGTTGGCGCAGCGGACCTTGATGTTCCAGTCCGTGCCGCTGGTGAATTTCTGCGAGGAAGCCTCCTTGGAGAGCTGCATGGTGGAAACGTAGTCCTCCACGGCGTTGTAGTCCAGCTCGGAATCGCCGGGAATGACGTAGGTGGCGCTGGCGCCGCCCGTGAAGTCAACGCCCAAGCCCTTCTCGCCGCGGATGAACACCGTGTACACCATGCCCAGGCCGATGACGGCCACCGAGGTCCACATGCAGACCTTGCGGATGCCCATGAAGTCGAACACCTTGCCGGCGAACGGGGCGCGCGCGAACTTGAAGTCCTTGGGCAGCAGGCCCAGGTGCTCCACCCAGAAGAAGAGCACGCGGGTCACCACAATGGCGCCGATGAGCGAGGTGATGATACCCACGCTGGTGGTCACCGCGAATCCCTTGATGGAGCCGCTGGCCAGCCAGAAGAGAATCACCGCCGTGATGAGCGAGGTGATGTTGGAGTCCCAAATGGCGGAGAACGCCTTTTCATACGCGTTGCGCAGGCTCAGCAGGAACGAGCGCCCCTGGTCGCGCTCCTCGCGCATGCGTTCGTAGATCAGCACGTTCGCGTCAACCGCCACGCCCATCGTCAGCACGATACCGGCAATGCCCGGCAGCGTGAGCACAAAGCCGAACAGGCTCATCAGCCCCAGCAGCACCAGCGCGTTGAACGCCAGGCCAACCATCGCCACCATGCCGCTGGCGCGGTAGTACCAGAAGCAGAACGCGAACACGCCGACGAGGCCCACCAGGCCGCCCACGCCCGCCTGCTCCAGGGCGCTCTGGCCCAGCTGGGCGGACACGTCCTTGCGGCCCTCCACCTTCAAATCGCTGGAGAGCGGGTTGGCGAGGGCCTTGGAGATGTCCTCCGGCTCGCCCTTGCCGTTAAGGCCGCTGATGTTGAAATCCTTGTGGAGCACGGCCTGCACCACGGGGGCGCACTTCACCTGGCTGTTGAGCACCACCGCCATGCGGTCGCGCCCAATCTGCATGGAGCCGGTGAGCCTGCCCATGCGGTCCGCGCCCGTGCGGTTCAGCACCACGTCCACGTAGCCCTTGCGCACGTAGTCCGGCTGCGCCTTGGACACCTCCGCGCCCGTGATGTACACATCCTTCTGCATGGCCACGTACGGCTTCTGCAGCACGTAGTAGTAGACCTTCTGCTTGCCGTGCTTGTCCAGCTCCGGCTCGCCCGTCTCGTCGTTCGTCACCGGGCCGGGCAGTATCAGGTAGTCGTTGAGGCCCAGCTTGGAGGGGATGCGGGGCAGGGCGGGCTTGCGGGTGCGCTTCTGCTCGTCCTCGCTCAGGCTGTTGTAGTGGTCCATGCGCTCCTCGTACTGGGAGATGCTGTCCTGCACCTCGGGGTCGGCCAGCACGCGGTCCTGGTCCGGGTAGACGGCCAGCAGCTCCAGCTTGGCCATCTTGGTGAGCATCTTCACCATGGAGTCCAGCTTCTCCTTGTTCTTGTCGGGGTCGTTGTCCTGCTGGGGAATCTGGATGAGGATCTTGTTGCCGGAGTGGAGGATTTCCACTTCGCTGGTGCCGGTGGAGTTGAGACGCTCGCCCAGGATGTTGCAGGCCTGCTGCATATCGTCCTCGGAGGGCGGCACCATTTCGCCGTAGTCGCCCATCTTGGGCTGCACCTCAAGCGTGAGCTCCACGCCGCCGCTGATGTCGATGCCGTAGTGCATGCCGTTGAGCAGCAGAGAGATGATGGAGAACGCCGACAGGCCCACGATGAAGAAGGTTCCCGCGTTTCGCTTCACCTTGTCGTTCTCTGCCGCTAGGTACCAGAAGAACAGGACGATGAGCAGGATGCCGGTGCAAAAGTAGAAGGCGGGCGTGTTGACTAGGCTCTGGAGTGTCTCTAACATGGAAGGTGTACGGAATTCCAGCTACCTTGGCAAATTCCGCGCCGAATTGCAAGCCTTCATCGTGGCAGCGCGCCGATTTCATGCGCACCGCGCGCGTGAACCCGCCCGAGCCTGCCGCCCGCGGACACCCCGTGCGCGTTTCCCCGCCGCCCTTGCCGCCGCGCGCGCCGACGTGATACGCTCACCCCCGTTATGGGATTCACCACCGCAGCTATTGTCTCCACCGCCGCCGCCGTCGCCGGAAAGGCCGTACAGGCCAAGGCGGAATACGACCAGGGAAGGGCACTCAAACAAGCGGCCGACCTCCAGCAGCGCCTCAACGAGCAGCGCGCACAGGCCATGACCGACACCGCCCTGGACAACCGCCGCCGCGGCCAGCGCAACGCACAAATGGAGCTCGCGCGCGCACGCGGCGATGCCGCACGCTCCAACCTCGCCGCAGACGGCTCCACCCTCACCCGCGAAACCGACCTCGCCACACGCCTGGAGGACGACATCAACAACCGCACCAACGCCGCCCTGCAGGAGGTCAACACCCTCCGCTCCCAATCCGCGCTGGACAACTGGGACCTCCGCAACCAGGCACGCCAATCCCGCATCCGCAGCCTAGGCACCGCCCTCAACGCCACCTCCTCCCTCTTCTCCGGCATCAACTCCATCAACAACGGCTGATGCGGCAATCCCGCGCCCGCCATTCAAGAAGCCCCGCACGGCGTCAACCGTGCGGGGCTTGATAATCTTGTGCCGGAGGCACCTAACTTACTAAATAGTACCTAGTACTTAGTACCTAGTAAATCATCAGTGCTTGCGGCGGCGGGCGGCGAGAGCCGCAAGCGCAAGCAAGCTGAGGGTGCCGGTGGTCGGTTCCGGAACGTTGCTCACCTTGGTCAGGCCGAAGCTCTCACGCGTGGCATACACGAGGTAGTCGCCTTTAACCCCGGCCACACGCTCGAACAAGGCGTCGAACCACATGCCGTCGTAGGCCGCGTTGAGGTAGGTCAGCTGGTCATCCGGGCTCAGGGCCTGGATGAGATCCAGGGAATCACCAATCCGCAAGCCCTCCAGGGCGCTGATGGTCACTGCATCCAGCGTCACCAGCGTGCCCTCGGCAATGCCGAACTGGCTGCCCAGCGTGAGCGCGGCCCAGCCCTCCTGTGCCGTTATATCCGACAAGTCAAGCGAGACATGGCCATCCGTGCCCACCAGCGTCAAGTTGGCAAGCAGCGTGCCGCCGCCGGCGGTCAGCGTCTCTTTGATGTTCACCATGCCTTCGGCAGATTCAGTGTCGCCCTGGTAGACGGCCACAGTGGCGCCGCTGATGATCAGCTTCTGCAGGCCGACGGACTCGACATTCTCGAGAACCACATTACTCATCACGGCTTCCACCTCCCGGAGGGTATCGGTGTCAACATTGGTGAGAGTGAGAGCTCCCTCGCTGTAGAGGTTCTGCACGCTGCCGACAGACACACGGTTGTCCACCGTAGCGGGGCCTCCTGCCATGAAGAAGACGAGATTATCCGCCGTCACCTTGGCATCCACCTGGCCAATACCATCATAGTGGATGGTATCCATGCCGATGTTCTCCACGGTTATGGGGGTGTGCGCATCTTCGTTGGAGAAGGTCACGCCGCTGTCTTCGGGAAGACCCTGCTCGAACGCGGCCACGGACCCAGCCGTAATACCAACTTCCGAGACCTCCACGTTGCCGGCAATGGTGCCGCTGTCTTCAACGGTGATATCCTCCACGGTTACGCCGGCACCCTTGGTGAAGGTGCCGCCATCGCTCACAATGACCTTGGTTGCATCGGTGTTGAGCGTCACCGCATGGTCGCCGGTCACCACCGTGCTGTTCACCAGCGTGTTGCCGATGGTTACATCCTTGTTGGCCAGGATTGTCATGTTGGTGATGACAAACTTGTCCATCCCGTCGCCGGTGGTGGCATAGTTGCCGTCCTTGGTGTCAACGTCATTGAAGCCGATGGTAGATTCATCACCCATGCCAACGAAGGTCAGGCCCTTGACGGTGAACTGGCCTTCATCCAAAATCGTGAAGTGATGCCCGCCGCGCAGCCACAGGCCGTCGGTGGCCGTCACGTTGCCGGTGGAACCGATGACGAGCACGGCGTCAGACGTGCTGCCCTTGCTCAGGTCCAGCTCGTGAGCGATGGTCACGGTGCCGTCGATGGTTGCGGAGCCGTGCTGCAGGGTCAGGTTGTGTTTATCGCCGGCAATATCGAGCGTGGCGCCCGCGGCAACCGTGAGTTTCGTACCATTGTTGTCCAGCGCGAGGGCACCGGTAGTGACGGTGGACGTGCCATCGATGACGAGCTCCTTGCCCGTCCAGCCGGTGATGCTGCTGATGGTGGTGTCCGCCGTGGCGTACACGGTGCCGCTTGTCACCTCCTCGTCCTCGGAAAGCACCAGAGCCACGGAGGCGCCTGCGCGATCCATGGTGATGGTGGCGCCATCATAATTCAGGTGCACGGTGCGGACAATCGTGCCGGGGGCCTGCTGCTCCGCGTACTCCTGGGCTGCGTTGTAGCTCACGGGATCGGTGCCGTTCACCCAGAGGGTGGTGAGATCCACACCGCCGAAGGTACCCGCGCCGGTCTTGTCATCCACCGTCACGGAGGCCTCCTGGTAGCTGAAGGTGGCGCCTTCCGCAAGGCTCAGCGTGCCGCTGCCGATGTTCACCACACTGATGGTGCCGGAAACCTTATGGAAGCCGCTGCCCGCAGCAACTCCCTCCTCCGGGCCCACGTATTCATCATCGTAGTCCGTAGGCTCCATGGCATCCAGGTTGTACGCGCCGGCCAGGCTGAGCGTACCGGCCTGCAAGTCGATGGTGTTCGCAATCGCACCGCCGCGGAGGGCAACGGTGTGTTCGGCGGCGTTCACAACCAGGGAACCCGCGCCGGCAAGCGTGCCGATGCTGGTTTCGCCCTTCAGCGTGACAACCTGCTCAGCGGCCATGGTCAGAGAATCCGCAGTTACGGAATTGCCGAATGTTGCGCTGTTTTGCACGTCCAGATACAGTCTCTGGTTGGAGTCTTTGGTGATGGCGGCGTTCACCACGGTGGCGTTATCCGCAATCGTCAGCGTGGGTATGCCACTGGCAACCTGCAGGGTACCGCTCCACGCGCTGATATTACCGGTGATTTTGTAGTTCAGCTTGTTGCTGGAAATCTTGAAAGTGCCGTCACCGCTCCATACGCCGGAGAAAGTGACTTCGTGGTTTTCTTGGCTGGTAGTACCGTTGAAATTGAAGGCGTAACCATTGGAGCCGTTTGTCAGCTTGATGTTCTGCGCGTTGATACCGCCCTCCACGTCCTCATACCAGGTTGTGGGATATCCGGAATAGCCCATCAGTTCAAGCGTGCTGGAAGTCCCGTTGACCAAAGTGCTGAAATCCAACTTGTTCGCTGAGGCATCAGTGATACGCACGGTGCCGGTCCAGTCCGAACCAATGACGACAGCGCCCATGGAGGTTGTACCGGTGGCCAGGGCATAGATGCCTGAGCCCGTGAGCGTCCCGCCTGAAAGCGTGCCATCAAATTCCTTGCCGGAAGCGATATTCACCGTAGCGTTCGTGCCGCTAACTTCAATCGCGCCGTTGAAGTTCTCATCGATGTTCACCGTATCACCCGCTCCCTTTACATACACCGTGGACAAGACGGCACTTTCATGCTGAGCGGCGAACTCGCTGGCAGACTTCACGCTGATGGTGGTGTCGTTCGTGTTGATGTAGTACTTGGTGTAATCCGTGGCTCCCTCAACGGTAAGCTTGCCCTCTGAGAGGGTAGCAGCCGGCTGAGTGCCGTAGACGACCTTGGCGAGGTTGGTGGTGCCGGTTCCCTGGATGATGGTGTACACAATCGTTCCGGCGAAACCATTGCCGGTTTCTCCGCTGTAGTCAACGAACGTGCCTTCCGAATCAAAACCGCCAAGATCGCTCAAGGTCACGGTGTCGCTGGCGAACTGGATGTTGCCGTTGTTGGTAATGGTGCGGCCCAGGGTGGTGGTCAGCTTGATGTTCAGCGTGCTGCCCTCATCCACGGTAATGGTGCCGTTGGCGGTGAACGTACCGCTGCTGGCGGGCAGGTTCACCGTGGAGTTTCCGGTCACATGCAGGGAGCTGCCGGACTTCATGTTGACGTTGTAGGTACCGTTGCTGGAGCGGCCCAGGTTCAACGTGCCGCCGCCCTTCACCGTGAGCGCCTGGTTCTCATAGAAGTTGAACGTGGTGGCCGCGCCGCTGGAGTTGTTGTCGAACGTGAGGGTCTTGCCGCTGTGGATGTTCCACGTGCCGCCCTTCTTCATGTTCACGTTGCTCTGATAGGAGAAACGCACATGGGAGTTGATGTCCATGATGACATCATTCGCACCGACAATATCCATGGCGGCGCCGCGGTAGAACCAGTACGCCGGCGTGCCGGCCGATGAGCTACCGTAACTATCATCCGCAATCAAGCCTCCGATAGCAAAATCAGAGAAGTCGGTTGCCAGCTTCTGTTGACTGGTGGCACCGGTCAAGCGCAGCGTGTTGCCGTAGTCGATGCCGTTACTGGCAGTGGCGGTGGAGCAGTACATCGTCCAGAACCAGCCCGTTCCAAGCGGGGTTACGACGTCTTTGTTGCCGCTGGTGATTTCGGCCCCCGTATTTTCCCACTGCCCCGAATTGTACGCAGCCTGTATGAAATGCCTGCCGGAGAAATTGCCGGAGCCGTTGAGCATGGTGAACACGCACCCGTTGTACGTGGTGTCACCAGCAGGTGTGGTTGTCGTGGTAATGTTGCGGCTGTACGCCTGGGCCTGCTGCCCCGCGATGAGGGCAGTTGAAGCTGCGATGAGCGCAGCTGCGAGCATTTTCGGTAAATGCAGTTTCATGGTATTTTCTATTTTGTTGTTTTGTTTTTCGTAGGAAGACGAAAGGCTTTTGGACGCACGGTGCGCCCGACACGCGTGAGAGTATAGTGCAAAACGGGTAGACATGCAAGCCCAATTTTGCAAAAAAAATCAAAAAGGATTGAATTCGGCGAATTTTCAAGGAATTTTTCATCCGGTGCCATCCGCATGCAAACCGCGCATCCAAGAAGCCCCGCACGGCATCAACCGTGCGGGGCTTGGCAATCCTGTGCGGCGCAGCCGCCTAAATTTCAAATCGTAAATTGTAAATCGTCACTTGTAAATTACTTGCGGCGTCGTCTTGCCGCCAGGGCGGCAAGCGCCAGCAAGGACAATGTGCCTGTGGCCGGTTCCGGGATATGCTTGGTGAAGAAGTACACCGTGGGCACGGTTCCGGTTTGCGTTTCCACAAAACCCTCCAACAGGCGGGTGCCGTCCAGCGTGGCGAACATGCGGAGCGCCTCCACATCGTACGCGGCGCCATCCGTGAAGGTGACGGACACCAGGTCCGCATCGCCTATAGCGGCGGTCAGCCCGGCGAGATTCAGGGTAAGGTCGTTTCCCGTGATCATCACTCTGGAGATCAATTCGCTGTCAAGGTTCACCAGGGTGAGCCCTCGTTCGGCAACGACCCAGTTGTCCGTATCGCCGCAGCGGTAGAGCATTACGTCCTCCGGCAGGACGGCGGCGTCGGATGCCTCCGTGCTGCCTTCGTCGAGGAAGGCCTTCGTTCCCTCCACGTAGAGCGCGGCTGCATCGTCCGTGATGCGGGAATTGGCGCGTATTTCCACGTTGTAGAGGAAGCCCGTGGTGTTCTCCGCCAGGTCCACGAAGGAGCCCTCGAGAGCCACATCGCGTATCACGAAGTCGGAGTGGGTGAGGATTTCCGCGTTCTCCACGGTGTTCTCCGAGCCTGCGCCGCCGGTGATGGCAGCGGCGTCCACATCCACCTTGCCGGAAAGCGTGGCGGCCTGCTCGCCGCGGGCGGAGATGTCAACTTTCTTGTCGTCGGCATCGGTCAGCTGGAGCGCACCTGCAATGTTCAACTTGCCCTCCACTGCCACATCCAATGCGTTGGTGATTTCCGTGGCAATGGTGCCGTCCACGGCCTGGATATGCACGTCCTTCACGGCTCCAGGGTCTAGGATTTGCAGCTCGGCACTGTTGGTCAGCACGATGGTGCCGCCGATGGCTTTCAGCTTGTCCGTGTCTGCATCCACGGTCAGGGTGCCGTTCTCCATGGTGATGACCTGCAGGGCTTCCTTTCCCTGCGCCTGGATGTCGGACACGGAGGCGGTGGTGAAATCATCCACCATGAGGTATTCCGTGTGGTCGATGTCGCCATCGTCCGTCACGCCCTGGCCATCGGTGCCCAGGCGGAGCGTCTTGCCGGCTGCCAGGCCGGTGTGTATCAGGGTGGCGCCGTCGTCAATGGTGCGGGCGTTCTCCGCCAGGTTGGCGATGGTGACGTGGGTGACCACGAATCCGTTGCGCCCGCCGCGCCCCTCCGTGTCACGGTGGGTGGTTTGCTCGGTCTTGAGCTCGAACTCGGAGACATCGAAGCTGCCCTTCATGGTGAGGTCTCCGTTGTTGACGTTGATGGGCTCGAGCAGCTTCAGCGTCATGCCTTCCGCCACCTCAATACCGCTGCTGCCGGAGGATGAGAGCGAATTGCCGAAGGTGGAGCCAATCTCCCCGCCGCGCAGGAGCACGTGGCCGTCCTCCAGCTGCACATCGAAGATACCGGTGTAGTTGGTGATGTCGATGTCGTTGACCTCCCCGTGCGAGCCGGTGCCCAGGATGAGCGTGGCCCCGACATCCTGCGCGGGACCGGTGAGCGAGGCGATGTTGCCGCCGCTCAGCTTCAGGGTGCCGCCGTTGAACGTCACGTTGATCGGGGCTTCCGCCTTCGTGGCCAGCGCGTCCTCAAACAGCAGGCCGCCGCTGTTCACGATGATGTCCTTGTCGATGCGCGAGGTGTCTCCGCTGAACGTCTGGGTGCCCTCGCCGTTCTTGACGATGGCTATCTTCTTGTACACGGTGCCGCCGAAACTATAATCGTCGTTACCCGTCAGCACAAGGGTGTAGTCGTATTGCATGAACTCGTCGCCGTACATGCCTTTCTCAAACGCATCCCTATCGTTGGGATCCACTATGGCGTATTGCCCTCTCAGATTATTGTAGCCGTTGGAGGCCAGGAAGGTTTTTCCCGTGCTGCCCGTGTCGTCGATGCCGTGTATGCTCAGGACGAACTCGGACTCGGGTATCGGCTTGTTGGAGACACGTCTATCCCCGATGAAGAAGCCGGCCAGGCCGTACTGCACGCCGTCCTGCACAAAGCCGTCGGACATTACGCGCAGGGCTCCATCCAGCTCACCGCCCCGGTAGATGGTGACAAAGCCGCCCATGTCGAAGTACGCTCCGGTGGCCTTGTCCTTGACAGCCTGCCCCGGGGCGTGCGTGGTGATAGAGATGTCTCCCTTGTAGTAGTTGACATCCTTGTTCCCCAGGTAATTGATGACGGTTTTCTGCAAGCGGTTGGCGGTGGTGTAGCCGATGTTCAGGTCGCCCGCTCCCGCCAGGTTGGTGACCTCTATGAATTCCGCGTACATGTTTCTGCCGTTGATGGAGGGCACATCTCCGTACAGGTTCAGGTGCGCCGAGCCGTCCACGGTTAGGTTTGTAATGATCGGGCGGAAGTTGCGGTTGTAGTCTGCCCCGGCGGCGTGGCGGAAGTCGAATACCGCATTGTCGTGCAGCGTGAGCTCGCTGAAACTCGGCAGGGTTTTGGTGGTGCGGCCGAAGTACATGGTTGCCGAGCCGTAGACATCCATGTTCACGGGGTTGTAGTCTGTCAGGGGCGTATCCGCGGAGCCGAACATAACCTCGCCCAGCACCTTGACCTTCATGTACTTCGGCACTCCCATGAGCCCGTTGCCGTCGTCAAGGCGCAATTTGGCACCCTCCGCCACCGTCAGCAGGCAGTCCTGTTTTCTGACGGTGTCGGTATCGCTCTTGGCACCCTCGTAGCGCACCTTGCCGCCGATGAGCTCGAAGCCTTCCGCGCCGCTGCCGGTGAGCACCAGTTCGCTGGTCTTGCCCAGCATGTAGTCCTGCGAGATGTTTTGCGTGACCACCACCGTGCGGTCGGTCCCCTCGGAATCGCCCACCCGCACCGTGCCGTGGAAGTCCGCCATGTCGGCGCTGTCCAGCCGGTAGGTGACGGAACCCTCGTTGTTGGAATTGTACAGGCCCAGGGTGGTGGAGGCATCCCCGGTGAACGCGGTGTCCAGCGTGCAGTCCGTTGCGCTTGTGTACTGCAGGGTGGTGCCTGCCGCCAGGGCCGCGCTTTCCGCCGCCAGCGGAACCTGAACCGCCACCGTGCCGGCGTTCACGGTCACGGTTCCTGTGGCAACGGCGCCGTCCGAGCCGTTGGCCAGGGTGGTGCCCTGTTCAAAGGTGATGCTGTTCGGCGTCACCGTGCCCTCCACCGAGACGATGGGGTTGGCGGCGTTGAATGTCACGTCCTCCCCGCTGGTGGGGATGGATTGGCCGTCCCAGGTGGAGGAGCTCCACGGGTTGTCGCCGCCGGTCCAGGCGGGAACCTCGGCCAGCGCGGGCGCCGTGCAGAGTGCGGCAAGCAGAGTCAATATGGTGTGTGATGTGGGTTTCATAGTGAAAAAGCTAGTAACCATTCTAACATACGCTAGGCTGGAGTCAATAATAAATTGCAGGTTTGCAGGCACCAAAATTCCGAGCGGCGAACGCCGCTACGTACTCTCCAAATCGTCAATCGTCAATTGTAAATTGTAAATACCGCCGTGTTGTGGCATATTGTGTGCATGCAACACGAGGTACATGTATGTCCGAACGGCTTGACGGTGCTTGCGGCGCCGCGGCGGGCGTTTCCGCTGGTGTCGCTGCAGGTGTGGGTGGGCACGGGTTCCGTGCTGGAGGGCTCGCACCTGGGCAGCGGCATTTCCCACCTGCTGGAGCACCAGGTGTTCAAGGGCACGGCGGAATACAGCGGCGAGGAGCTGAACAAGCGCGTGCCGGAGCTGGGCGGCTCCTGGAACGCCTACACCTCCACGGACCGCACCGTGTACCACATCAACGGCCCCGCCGCGCACTGGCGGGAGTTCCTGCACCTGCTGGTGCAGCTGGTGTTCCACCCCGCCTTCCCGCAGGATGATTTCGAGCGCGAGCGCGATGTCATCCGCCGCGAGATGGACATGTACGCGGACGACCCGCAGGACGTGGCGTACTACGCGCTGGCGGAGACGCTGTTCAAGGTGAACCCGCGGCGGCTGCGTGTGACGGGCGAGCGGGCGCGGTTCGACGCCCTGACGCACGCGGACATGGTGGCGTACCACCGGGAGCGCTACGTGCCGGGCAACGTGTTCATATGCGTGGCGGGGGATGTGGACGCCGCGGAGGTTTTCGCCGCCGCGCAGGAGGAGACCGCGGATGTGCCCGCCGCGCCGCTGCCGCAGGCGGCGCCGCCCGTGGAGCCGCACCAGTGGGGCCCGCGCACCGAGCGCCGCGAGTTCGCCCAGCCCACCAGCACCCTCATGCTCGCCTGGCGCATCCCCCCCTCCAACCACCCGCACGCCGCCGCGCTCTCCATGCTCGCCTCCATCCTGGGGGATGGCCGCGCCGCCTGGCTCTACAAGCGCTTTCACGACGAGCTGGGGCTGGCGCACGACATCTCGGCCTACGCCATGCCGGACCGCCACGGGGAAGGGGCCTTCGTGGTTGAGGCGGACGTGGAGCGCGAGCGCCGCGACACCCTGCGCGACGCCCTGCTGGATTACATGGAGACCCTGCCGCGGCGGGCGTTCAACGCCTCGCTGGCGCGCTGCCGCAAGCAGCTGCTCACCGCGCGCATGCGCACGCTCTCCAAGGTGCAGGGCGTGGCGGACACCCTCGGCATGGCCTGGCATCTCTCCCGCAACGGCAACTGCATGGAGGAGTGGGACGCCGCCCTCGCCAACCTCGACACCTTTGATTTGATTGAAGCCACCGAATACTTCACCCGCGACCGCCTGTGCGAAGTGAGCGTGGACCCCGTGGGCTCCAACCCGCCCGCCGCCGCGGCGGAGGAGGGCGCGGTGCCGCAGGAGCCGCAGGTGTGCACCCTGCCCAACGGCATGCGCCTGGTCACGCGCGTGGACCGCCGCGTGCCGCTCATGTACGCCACGCTGGCCGTGCGCGCGGGCTGCCCCACGGAGACGGCTCGCGATTCCGGCGCCAACTCCCTGCTGGCGGAATGCCTGCTCAAGGGCACGTCCACCCGCTCCGCCGCGGATCTGGCGGAGGCCGTGGAGAAGCTCGGCGGCGGCATCAACAGCCTCGCCGGAAACAACACCCTCTCCGTCTCCGTGGACGGCACCGCCGCGGATGCAGAAACCCTGCTCTCCCTGCTGGCGGACGCCGCCCTCCACCCCACCTTCCCGCAGGCCGCCGTGGACACGGAGAAGGAGGCCATGGCGGCCGACATCCAGGACGATGCGGAAAACCCCGTGGCGCTGGCGTTCCGCGGGCTGCGCGGCCTGTGCTTCGGGGATGTCTCCTACGGCCTCTCCCCCAAGGGAACGGAGAAAAGCGTGGGCTCCCTCACGCGCTCGGATTTGGTGGCGCGCCACGCCCGTCTCTTCTGCACCCGCAACGCCGTGCTCGCCGTGGTGGGGGATATCGACCCCGCCGCCATCCGCTCCGCCGCGGAAAGGCTCTTCTCATCCATGCCGGAGGGCCAGGAGGCGGTCGGCACGCCCACGCCCGCGCAATCCTCCGCGGATGCCGTGGTGCCCTGCGACAAGGAGCAGGCCGTGCTCGCCCTCGCCGTGCCCGCATGCCGCGTGGCGGACCCCCGCATGCCGGAGCAGGCCCTCTTCTGCGAGTGGTGCCGCGATATGGCAGGCCCCCTCTTCACCGCCATTCGCGAGGAACGCGGCCTGGCCTACTACACCGGCGCCACCACCCTGCAGGGCATGGAGGCCGGATGCCTCACCTTCTACCTCGGAACCTCCCCGCAACAGGCCGCACAGGCTCGCGCCGCGCTGGATGACACCCTCGCCAAACTCGCGCAAGACGGCATGCCCGCCGACGCCCTGGAGCGCACCCGCGCCGCCCTCCTCTCCGCACGCGAGTTCGCACGCCAATCCGGCCGCGGCGCCTGCGAGCAGGCCGCCGTCGACGAGCTCCTGCACCTCGGCGCGGACTACGAATCCCGCCTCACCGCCGGCATCCGCGCCGCCACGCAGGACAGCGTCAACGCCTACATAAAGACCATCCTCGCCCCCGCCGCCACCCGCACCCGCATCCAGGTAGGAGGCGTGGAATGACGGGGCAGGCGTGCCAGCGGCGTTTGCGGTGGAAAATGCGGATGGTATGCAATGATTGGCGGTGACGGGCGCGGTTAGTATGCGGACGTTGGCGCTCATCCGCCCCGCCATTCGGCGGGACTCTCTGCCGAGACGTACCAACGTGGTTACCCCCAGGCCTTCCGGCCTGGGCTAACCTTGTGTCGCCATCGGGATGGCTCACATAGAGCGCGCCTGTCGGCGCGTGGCGAAATGTTTCCTCTGGCATATTGCCAGAGGAAACTTGTAATCATCCGCGCCGAATGGCGCGGCTAACTTGGAGCCATTCCGATGGCGTCACAAAGTTTGCCCCATCCCGGAAGGGTGGGGATTGTCCCCCTCCGCATTTACAACTAACGGAGTCCCGCCGAATGGCGGGGCGGATGA
>JAUNNT010000056.1 GCA_030531305.1 Akkermansia sp. | reverse complement strand
GGGCGTAAGCCCGGGGGGTGTCCCCCTTCGCACTTACAACTAACGCAACCCCGCCCACGCGCGGGGTGGATACACGCCAAGGGTTGCACCTCTCCGTGGCCCGTTACCACCAATTCCACACCACCGACTCGCATACCCCCTTCCATCAATTTCTTTGGAACGCATACATGAAAACAAGGAGCCACGTGTCATTTTGCGGTGTACTTTTTTGGGGAAATCTGGTAGGCTTTGTCACCCGCTGAACCATGGCCTCCAAATTCAACATCAACTCGCTGAACCCCGCCCAGAGGGAGGCGGTGCGGACGCTGGACGGCCCGGTGCTCATCCTGGCGGGAGCCGGCACGGGGAAGACGCGCACGGTGACCTGCCGCATTGCGCACATGATAGAGAAGGGCATAGCCCCCAAGGGGATACTAGCGCTGACGTTCACCAACAAGGCGGCCACGGAGATGGCGGAGCGCGTGGCGGGGCTGGTGAGCAAGGAGGCCGCCAAGGAAATCACCGTGTGCACCTTCCACTCGCTCTGCGTGAAAATCCTGCGGCGCGAAATCGGCCGCCTCGGCTACAAGGAGAACTTTTCCATCTACACCGGCAGCGACCAGACCGGGCTGGTGCGCAAGCTCATCATGGAATACGGCGCGCTCAAGGAGAAGCTGGACCCCAACAAGGTGCTGGCAGAGCTTTCCCGCGTGCGCAACGCCGGGCTGGAAATCGACCAGATAGAGGACACGCTCATCGCGGCCATCGCCAAGGCGTATCAGCGGGAGCTGAAAGCGCAGAACGCGGTGGATTTCGACGACCTGCTGATCCTGACGGAGCGCCTGCTGCGCTGCTACCCGCAGGCGCACGACACGTGGAACAAGCGCTTCTCCCACATCACGGTGGACGAGTTCCAGGACACGAATTCTCTGCAGATGAGCCTGCTGCGCCAGCTGGTGGCCAGCCCGCAGCACAACGTGTGCGTGGTGGGCGACGACGACCAGTCCATCTACGGCTGGCGCGGCGCGCAGATTTCCAACATCCTGGAGTTCGAGAGCTTCTTCCCCAACCCCACCGTCATCAAGCTGGAGGAGAACTACCGCTGCACCAAACAGGTGCTGGACTGCGCCAACGAGCTCATCCGCCACAACCTCGGCCGGCGGGACAAGACCCTGCGCACCAACAAGCGCGGCCAGTACCCCGTGCGCCTCGTCGCCATGCCCGGCTCCGAGGAGGAGGCCGCCTTCATCGCAGACGAGATGCAGCAGCTCCACCGCCGCGAGAACCTCAAGTGGGAGGACATGGCCGTCCTCTTCCGCGCCAACGTCCAGAGCCGACAGCTCGAATCCGCCATGCGCGAGCAGAACATCCCCTACCGCATGGTCGGCACACGCAGCTTCTTCGACCGCAAGGAGGTGAAAGACCTCATCAGCTACCTGCAGGTCATGGACAACCCGGACGCTGACCTACACCTGCTGCGCGTGCTCAACACCCCCGCCCGCGGCATCAGCGACACCACCGCCAACCTCGCCATCGAGCACAGCCGCGAGCACCGCCAGAGCCTCTGGAAGGCACTCGGCGACCCCGCGTTCCTCAACGACTGCTCGCCGCGCTCGCAGGCCAGCATCCGCGCCTTCACCGCGCTGGTGGAGAAGTACCGCGCCGCCTTCGCCGCCAGCGCCACCAGCTTCGGCGACACCCTGCAGGCCCTCATGGATGAAATCGCCTACGAGGACTACGTGGGCCGCACCTGCAAGACCGACCAAGAGCGCACGCTCCGCCTCGCCGCCGTCAACGACATCAAGGAGTCCATCCACAACTTCTGGGCGCCCGGCCGCAAGCTGGGAGACTTCCTGGAGAAGGTGACGCTGGACAACGAGAAGGACGATGACGACGACGACCTGGAGAAGAAGAAGGGCGTGTGCCTCATCACCATGCACGCCGCCAAGGGGCTGGAGTTCCCGCACGTCTACATCGTGGGCGTGGAGGAGGGCCTGCTCCCCCACACGCGCTCCGTGGACGAGGGCTCGCTGGACGAGGAGCGCCGCCTCTTCTACGTGGGCATCACGCGCGCGCAGGAGCGGCTCACCATGACCTACTGCGCCGCCCGCACCAAGTACGGCAGGGAGGAGCGCTGCGCCCCCTCATCCTTCATCCAGGAAATCCCGGACCGCCTCTACGAGTTCACCGACTACGCCGCCGAGCTCAACAAGCCCGCCTCGGAGGAGGATTGCGACGACTTCTTCTCCTCGCTCAACGAGCTGCTGGACGACGACAATTGACCGCCAGGCGCATGTGTGGTATCCTGAAAACGTAAAGCCCCATGCCGTCCCTCCCGCGCATCATCCCCTGCCTCCTGCTCATGCTGGCCGCGGCGCTGTTCTGCTCCTGCCAGCAGCAGGGCCTGCCCAACATGGCCTACACGCCACGCTACGTGTACCGCAAGGGCTACACCCCCGTGCTCCACAACAACGGCAAGGTGGGCATCCCAAGCAAGCTGCCCGCACGCGTGAAGCGCGTGCTCATTGCCGGCAACAAGATTGTGGGGCGCCCGTACCGCAGCGGCGGCGGCCACAGACGCCACTACGACTCCGCATACGACTGCTCCGGCACGGTGGCCTTCGTGCTGCGGGAGGCCGGCTTGCTGAATCCCAACGCGCATCCCACCTCCGGCGACTTCCTGCGCTGGGGGCGCCCCGGCTTCGGCAAGCACCTCACCATCTACGCCAAGCGCGGGCACGTCTTCCTCATGGTCAACGGCATGCGCCTGGACACCACCACCGAGTACGCGCGCGGACCGCGCTGGAGCACCCGCCCGCGCCGCTGCAGCGGCTTCTACGTGCGCCACATCCCCGGCCTCTGATTCCCCATGAACCCTGAAAACGAACTCAACCACGGCACCCAGCGCATCGACGACATCATGCGCCTCTGGGGGCTGGACAACCACGACCTCGTCAACGTCTCCACCGAGCAGCTCACCCACAAGCAGGTGCAAAAGGCGCGCCAGGGCCGCCAGCTCACCCTCAAAATGATGCAGAAGGTGGCGCGCGCCCTCAACGTGGCCATCTGGTACAAGCTGGATGCGGAGGAGCGCGAGCGGTACTACGAGTACATCCACCGCGACCTTTTCACCTACGCCAAGGGCTACGACCCTGCCTGGCCGGACCCCAACGCCGTCCTGGCCGCGCGCCGCAAGTGATTTCCCATCCATTCCCGCCACCCGCCATGCCGCCGCTGAGCGTCACAGACATCGTTTCCCGCCTGAAACACGCCGTGGAGCAGGACGTGGGCGCCCAGTCCGTGGTGGGGGAGATAGGCTCCTGCAAGCAATCGCCCAGCAACCACCTGTACTTCACGCTGCGTGATGCCAACGCGCAGCTGCCCTGCGTGCTGTACGCGTTCCGCGCGCGCGGGATGCGGCTGCAACTGCGGGAGGGCATGCAGGTGGAGGTGTACGGCAAGGCCTCCGTGTGGGAGCCGCGCGGCTCCCTGCAGTTCATTGTGGACCGCGTGCAGGAGCGCGGCGTGGGCACCCTGCAGCAGCAGTTCGAGGCCCTCAAGCAAAAGCTCATGGCGGAGGGGCTGTTCGATGAAGCACGCAAGCGCGGGATTCCCGCGTTCCCGCAAAGCGTGGGGCTCATCACCTCCGCCACCGGAGCGGTCATCCAGGACATGCGCCACCGCCTGGAGGCCCGCGCGCCGTGGATGCAAGCCTACCTCTTCCCCGTGCAGGTGCAGGGCAAGGGCGCGGAAATTGGCCTGGCGCGCGCACTGGAGATGATGGGCCACCCGGAGCAATACGGCCTGCCGCGCGTGGACTACCTGGTGCTGGCGCGCGGCGGCGGCTCCCTGGAGGACCTGTGGTGCTTCAACGAGGAGCACCTGGCGCGCGCCATCGCCGCATGCCCCATCCCCGTGGTCTCCGCCGTGGGGCATGAGACGGACTTCACCATCGCAGACTTTGTGGCGGACCTGCGCGCGCCCACTCCCACCGCCGCCATCGAGCTCACCACGCCGGATGCCGCGGATCTTTCCGTCTGGCTGGACGACACCGCCACCGGCATCCGCCGCCGCTTGAACCAGGCCCTGCAGATGGCGCGCCTGCGCCTGCGCGCCGCGGAACAGGGCAAGCTCTCACGCCCCATGGAGCTGCTGGCCCCCTTCCACCAGCGGCTGGATGCCTTCGCGGACGACATCTCCGCCGCCCTGCACAACCGCCTGCTCACCGCCAATGCCACGCTGGCGCAGTACGCCGCGCGCATCTCCACCCGCGCCCTGCAGCAGCGCGCGGATGCCGCACGCGCACGTCTGGGTGCCGCGGAGAGGCTGCTCACCGCAACCTTCGCCGCCCGCATGCACGCCGCCCACGCCAAGCTGGACACCCTGGCCGCGCGCCTCTCCGCCGCCAGCCCGCAGGCAGCATTGCAACGCGGGTTCGCCCTGGTGCAGACCGCGGACGGCGCCATCGCACGCAACGCCGCCGCCCTCTCCCCCGGAGACGCCATCACCATCTCCCTGGCAGCGGGCAAGGTGGATGCCGCCGTCACCGCTACCCACCCGCAATAGCCCCCTGCCCCGCCGTGTCATTTTTTCACTCCGCGTGAAAAAAGTCTTGCATACCCTCCCGCCCGCGTGTATATTCCCTCCGCACCCAGCGTGCAAACCCTGCTCGGTTGGCGGAACTGGTAGACGCGTTAGACTAAGGATCTAATGGAGCGATCCGTGGGGGTTCGAGTCCCCCATCGAGCATAAGAAAAAGGAGACGGCCTTTGAGGTCGTCTCCTTTTTGGTACAGCTGTTGCAACAATTAATCTTTCTTCCCTGCGGTACCCATGGTGTATCCGGCGAAGGTGCGCATGTTGTAGGGGGGCTGGCCCTCCGGCACGGCGTAGCCCAGGGATTTGCGGATGGCCAGGAAGTCTGCGATACCGGCCTCGTCCACCTGGTTGAGGGGGGCCTTGTGCAGGCCGGCCAGCAGCACCATCTTGCAGTAGGCGTCGGCGTTCTCCATGAACCACTCCGCCTCCTCGATGTGGCGCGCGCCGGTGATGACGCCGTGGTTCTCCATGAAGACGACGGTGCTCTGCTTGGCGGCCTCAGCCACGGCGGCGGCGGTTTCGTCGGAGCCGGGGGTGCCGTAGGGGGCCAGGGGGATGTGGCCCAGGAAGATGTCCGCCTCCGGGTTGATGCCGTTGGGGGGCACGATACCCGAGAAGAGGAAGGCGTTGCAGCAGGGCGGGTGGGCGTGGATGCAGGCGTTCACGCCGGTGGCTTTCATCATGGCAATGTGGGTTTTCACCTCGCTGGTGCGCGGGCGGTAGCCGCACAGCTGCCCGGCCTGCATGTCCACCAGGCAGATGTCCTCCACGGTCATGAAGCCCTTGCTGCAGAGCGTGGGGGAGCAGAGAACCAGGTCCTTGCCCACGCGGACGGAGAGGTTGCCGCCGTTGCCGTCCACGTATTCGCGCTTGTAGAGGCGGCGGCCCATGTCCACCATGCGCTCCTTGATGACGCGCACTTCAGCGGAGTTGAAGAAGTCGTCGATTTCCTCGCGGGTCTGGGGGTCGTATTTCTCCCAAGGGAAGATGCGCTCCGGGAGTTCGGGATGGATGTACAAATCGGGATTGGCCATAGTGGTGAACGGTTATTTGTGGAAGATCTTGAGGTACTCGGCGTGCTGTGGGCCGGGCTCCACGGTGGTGTAGGTGATGCCGAAGGCATCCCGGCAGGCTTCCGGGGTGGGGTACACGCCGGCGCCTGCGAAGGCGTACATGGCGGCGCCCAGCACCGTGCTTTCGGAAACATCGGCAATGCGGATGGGGATGCCCAGGATGTCCGCGCGCATCTGCACCCACACCTTGTTGCGGGCGCCGCCGCCGGCGATAAGCAGCTCCTTGGAGCGGAATCCGCCCACCTTCTCCAGCTTGTGCAGGCGGCTGCGCAGGCGCAGGGTGAGGGCCTCCATGGCGGCGCGGTAGATGTGCCCGCGCGTGCGGCCCAGGATGAGCCCCTGGATGCTGCCGGAAACGGGGTCGCTGGGCAGGAAACCGGGGGTGAGGCTCACGCCGTCGCATCCCGGCGGGATGGCGGCGGCCTCCGCGTCCATAGTGTCGTAGTCCGCCCCGGTGTAGCAGGTGGACTTCACCCACTCGATGATGCCGCTGGCAATCCACTGCAGGCCGGGGTTGAGCAGGCCGTTCCTGCTGTCGTACTCCACGGTGGCTCCGGCGGCGTAGTCCTCCTTGTCCAGCTGTGTGTTGTGGGTGCGCAGCATGAGGATTTCCCAGGTGCCGCTGGAGAGGAAGGGCTGGTTCTCACCCACGCCGCTGCCAAAGAGCGCGAACTGCGTGTCATGCCCGGTGGAAATCACCGGCACGCTCTGCGGCAGGCCAAGAAGCTCGCAGGCCTCCGGCAGCAGGTCGCCCAGAGATTGCCCGGCCTCCACCATGGGCTTGAAGAGCCCCAGCTCCACGCCGATGGCGGAGAGGATTTCCCCGCTCCACGTGCCAGTGTGCAGGTCCGTCATCTGCGAGGTTCCGGCCATGGTGCGGTCCGTGAACATCTTTCCGGTGAGGCGGTGGGATATCAGGTTGGGCATGAACAGCCAGGCGTAGGCCTGGTCCAGCAGCTCCGGGCGGTGCTCCTTGAGCCAGATGAACTTGTAGATGGTGTTGAAGGCGAACTCGCCCACGCCGGAAATCTCGTTCAGGCGCCCCTGAGGGATGTACTTGCGGATGTTCGCCATGATTTCCGCGGTGCGCGGGCACTTCCAGGAGATGACCGGATACAGCAGCTTGCCCTCCTTGTCCACCAGCGCGCCGTCCACCCCGAAGGTGGTGATGGTCACCGCCTTCACCTGCGCGGCGTCCACCTCCGCCACCGCCTTGCGGGAGCATTCCGCCAGCTGGGAGACGATGCGATCCAGGTTCCACACGTGGTATTCCGGGTTCTCGCTGCCGGCATCCGTGGAATTCGGCTGGCTGGACTTGGCGACTATCTGGCCGTGGTCGTCCACTATCATGGCGCGCACGTTCGTGGCGCCGCAGTCTAGGCAAAGTACGTATGACATGGCGTGTTGTCTATGTTTCAAGGAAGTATACCACGCCGCCGCCGTTCCTAGCAAGCTGAAACGTGAAGAATGTACTTTGAAAATCAGGTCGGCGGGTGTAGACTGGCGGCCGGATGATACCCTCTATCAAAGCCACCTTGTGTCTCACGCAGGATTGCACCCTGCGCTGCCGCTACTGCTACGCCGGGGAGAAGCGGCGCTGCTCCATGAGCCGCGAGACCGCGTTCCGCGGGCTGGACCTGGTGATGGACGAGGCGCGACGGCAGGGCGCGGCGCTGGATGTGGGCTTCTTCGGCGGAGAGCCCCTGCTGGAATGGGATCTCCTGCAGGCGTGCGATGCGTACGTGCGAGAGCGCGCGGTGGGCATGGTTGCCGCGCCGCGCTTCAGCGTGACCACCAACGGCACCCTGCTCACCGCGGAGCGCGCCGCCTGGCTTGCGGCCCACCGCTACTGGCTGTTCCTCTCCCTGGACGGCTCCCCGTGCATGCACAACCTGAACCGCACCTACCCTGACGGCCGGGGCAGCCACGCTGCCGTGGCGCGCGCGCTGGATGTCGTCAACGCCACGCCGGGGATGAACGCGCAGCTGGCGTGCGTGGTGAGCCCGAACAACCACCGCCACGTCACGGAGGGGGTGGAGTGGATGGCCGCGCATTTCCGCGGCAACATCATTCTCAATTTCGATTCATGGTCGGCGTGGAGCGCGGCGGAGCTGGATGGCGTGGAGGCGCAGTACGCGCGCTGCTGGGACATGGTGCTGGAATCTTTCCGCGCGGAGCGCCCGCTCATGCTGGCGCCGTTTGTGGGCCGGCTGGCGGCGGTGATGCGCAACGGCTTCCATGCATGCGACCACTGCCGCATGGGCGAGCGGGAGATATGCGTGTCCGTGCACGGCAACCTGTTTCCCTGTTCCCGCCTGGTGGGGGAGGGGGACAGCCCGGAGCTCAACCTCGGCAGCGTGGAAACCGGCATCGACCGCGCGAAACAGGCCTGGCTGGCGGCGCAGCGGGAACGCATCGACCCGCGCTGCCTGGCATGCGCCGCGCGCCCGTTCTGCACCTACTGGTGCGGGTGCACCAACTACGCCTCCACGCATGATGTGGCGCGCGTCTCCGGCACCACCTGCCGCATGGAGAGGCACCTGGTCGCGCACGCGCAGCGCGTGGCCGCCATCCTGCGGAAGGAGGGCAACGCGCCCTTCATGCGGCTCTTCGGGCACCTGGCGCCGCACGCGCGGGAGGGGGAAGGCTCCTAATCCCGCTTTTGCTTGCCGGTGCCGTTGCAATCCGGGCACGGCACCTTCTCCAAATGGGTCACGGTGCCCCAGTCATGCTTGCGGAGAAGCATTCCCGTGCCGCAGCAGCGCGCGCAGTCGCCGGCGGCCAGGGTCACCCTGCCCTTGCCCTTGCAGTGCGGGCACTCCATGAAGCTGGCCATCATGCCGCCGCCGTACATCAGTTCGCCGCGGCCCCCGCACGTTGGGCAGGCGGCTTCCTCCCCGGGAGTGAGGGTGGCCCTCTCCGGGAACGTCCTGTTCATATCTGGTGGCATGTTTTCCTCCATGTTTTCGTTTGGTGGTTGAATGGGTTCGTCCTTGGGTGAATCTCCGCAGCCGCCCACAAGGAACGCTGCGCCGATAAGGGCGTGTTTCGTTTTCATTCGGGTGTTGACGGGTGGTGTTTGCCGGTGCCGTTGCAATCCGGGCAGGGCCCTTCCAGCCAATGTTTCACGGTGCGAACCGCGCGCGAATCCTCTTCGACCAGCTTCCCCGTGCCGCAGCAGCGCGCGCAGTCGTCTGCGGCCAGGGTCACCTTGCCTTTGCCCTTGCAGTACGGGCATTCCATGGAATCGGCTATGATGCCGCCGCCGACCATCAACCGGCCGCGGCCCACGCATAACGGGCATTGTTGTTCTTCTTGCATAGCTTTAGGGTGTTTGTGGATAGGGTGTGGATAACTTCCCCCATTATCGCCTCCCGCTCCGGGAAGTCAACTTGAAATGCCGTCTTGCACTGTCATTTGCGCCACGGCATCTTGAGGCGGTTGATTCGCAACTCATTTATATAAAGACAAGCTGAACTTGTGCAAATTTTACACAAGTTCAACTTTGACAACTATTTTCCATTGGGAGCGACCCTCACTTTTTCTTCTTCTTGGCCTTCTCTGCGATGGGTACCTCCTTGCCGGTGACGATGGTTTCCAGGGGGATGGCGATGAAGCCGATGCCGTGGAGGTCGGAGGTTTCGCTCACGTGGGGGGCCTCATAGAGGACGCCGACGGTGGAGGGGCTGCACATGGCGAGGCAGGAATAGCCCCAGCAGGCGCGGGAATCGTACTCGTAGCCGCTGTTCCAGCCCGTGCCGCCGTCCGTGGAGCAGCGGATGGTCATGTGGTCGCGCTTGCCGGACTTGGGGTTGGAGAAGAGGAGGATGTTGCCGAACTTCTTGCTGTTCACGGCGATGAGGGAGGCCTGGCAGGTGGGTTCCTGCAGGGCCTTGTTGTTGGAGGCATGCGCCTCCCAAGTCTTGCCGAGGTCCTTGGTGACGTAGACGATGCGCTTGCCCTGGCGCTTCTCGTTGCGGCAGTTGAGCATGAGCGAGCCGTCCGGCAGCTCCACCACCTGGCATTCAGAGGTGTCGTGCGGCACGCCCGTGCCGTACACCCAGGTCTTGCCGCCGTCCTTGGAGTAGCAGATGGTGCTCATGCAGCGGTGCTCGGCGCCCCGCTGCCAAATCTGCGCGGGGAAGACGATGACGCCCTTGGAGGTGCAGATGCCGTTGCCGGGGCCGGAGAGGACGGTGGTCCACTCCTCCTTCTTCACCTGTTGGGTGGCGTTCACGTGCTCCTGGCTCCAGGTCTTGCCGTCGTCGTCGCTGTACACCATCTCCCACTGCCCGGTCTGCTTGGGGTCGAACCCGGTCTTGGAGACGTTCAGGGAGGGGCCTCCCTGGAAGTGGCACACCAGGGATTCCATCCACAGGCGGCCCTTCTTGTCCTGCAGGATGCAGGGGTCGCCGTTGCCGTTGTCCGCGCCGGGGCCGGAATCCATGCCCACGTACGGCGTGGTCCAGGTTTGGCCGCCGTCCGTGGAGCGCACCACCGCCACGTCGATATCCGCGCAGAGGTCGCCGGAGTGCACGTAGCGCGCATCGAAGCAGCCCACCAGCGAGCCCTTGCGCGTGGCAATCATGCCGGGAATGCGGAAGGACACGCACTCGCGGTCCGCGGCGCCGCCCGCCTGGTTGCCCACGGTCTCGCCGGGCACGGCCACCATGTAGCCGATGCGCTGGGTGACGGCATCCCCCATGGGCTTGAGGGTCCTGCCGCCCACGGTGACGGAGTAGTCGCTGAAGGTGACGGTGCTGCCCACGCGGGATTCATCGCTGGGGCACACATCCACCCAGAGCGCGGTGTCGCCGGATTCCAGCTGGTTGTTCTGGGAGCAGGAGATGGTCACGTTGCCGTTCTCGTCGGGCGTGCCGGTGCCGAACACCTTGCTGCCGCGGAAGGAGGTTCCGGCGGTGTTGCCGGTGCGCAGGGTGATGTTCTTCACCTGGGTGGGTTTGTCCACCTTGAACTGCACCTTGGTGACGGAGGCGGGGTTGGCCGCGCCCTTGGCGTGCACGATGAGCCCCACGGCGGGGTTGATGGGCGCGCGCTTCAGCAAGGGATAGTTCTTGGAATCCGCCAGGTCCACGCCCTCAATCTTCATGTCGCCCGCATAGATGCCGATGTCGTCCAGCAGGATGCCGCTGGCATCCGGCGTGGTGGCGCAGAAGCGCACCGCCGTGGTGCCCTCCGGCAGGTCAATCTTGCCCTCGTACTTGTAGGAGCCGGTGTCCGCCTTGTCGATGGTGGTCACCTTCACCTCGCCACCATCCGTCTTGGCGAACACCTCCACCTTGAACGGAGACTTGCCCGTCCAGCGCTCCATGTGGAACACGCAGGGGGTCTTGTGCACCAGCTTCTCCGCCAGCTCGAACGTGGCGGACTTGTTCTCCCCGCCCAGGATGTGCAGGGCGTTCTCGCCGTTGCGGGCGTGGTCCTTCATGATTTCTGCATGGCCGTCAGCCGCGGTGAGCGGGCCGAACTCGGTGTCCACCTTGGTGAACTTGCCCACCGGTGCCTTCTCAAAGCCCTCGTTGCCCAGCGTGATGCCGCAACCCAGCACGGAAAGGATAAACAGTTTCTTCAACATGCTCCCCTTTTACCACAATGCACCCGCCTATGCAAGAATATCAGCCGTCTGCATCATTTTTTCATAAAAAGCATTTTTTGTTCGGCAAGGGGAGCCGTTTATTGCAACCTACAGGGCCATCGTACCCGCCGAAAAGAAGCAGGCCGAGAACTAGCGGCGCGGCTACCTCTCCTTCTTGGGCAGGTGGGGTTCCAGGGTCTGGCGGGAGATGCGCTCCTGGCGGCGTGCGCGCAGGCGTGCCTGGCGCTGCAGGTGGGCCTGCATGGCGAAGGGGCGCCGGTGGTTGTTCACCGGGCGGGAGGAACCGTCCTCCTCCATGAGGGAGGCCTGCGCGTTGTCCTTGAAGCAGGCGTCCAGGATGCCGAGCACGCGCTCCGCGAGCTCCGGGTTGTCGATGGGCACCATAAGCTCCACGCGGCGGTCCAGGTTGCGGCTCATCCAGTCCGCGCTGGCAATGTACACCAGCTTGTCGCCGCCGTTGTGGAAGGAGAAGATGCGGGCGTGCTCCAGGTAGCGGTCCACAATGCTGACGATGCGGGTGGAGGCGCGGCCCTTGGCGGTGCCGGGATACCAGCAGCAGATGCCGCGCACGTTCAGGCGGATTTTCACGCCGGCCTGGGAGGCGCGCTCCAGGGCCTCCATGATTTCCACATCGTTGAGGGAATTCATCTTGGCGCGGATGGCGGCCTTGCCGCCCTGCCGCGCGCGCTGCGTCTCCGCCTCAATCAGCTCCAGCAAGCGCTGCTTCATCATGGCCGGCGACGGATAGATGCGGCGGAACTGCATGAGCCGCGTCAGCCCCGTCACGGAGTTGAACAGCTGCGCCGCGTCCGCGCCCAGCTTGTCGTCGCAGGTGAGCAGGGAAAGGTCGCTGTAGATGCGTGCGGTGTCCTCGTTGTAGTTGCCGGTGCCGAAATGGCAGTAGCGGCGCAGCCCGGTGGGTTCCCGCCGCACAATCATGGCGATTTTCGCGTGGGTCTTGAAGCCCTTGACACCGTACACCACCTGCACGCCGGAACGCTGCAGGCGCTCCGCCTGCGCCAGGTTCAGGCGCTCGTCGAAACGCGCCTTGAGCTCCACCAGCACGGTGACCTGCTTGCCCGCTTCCCCGGCGCGGCACAGCGCGGCGATGAAGCGGGAGTTGGGCGCGGTGCGGTAGAGGCTTTGCTTGATGGCGATGACATCCGGGTCCGCGGCGGCTTCCTCAATCAGGCGCACCACGGGCTCGTAGCTCTCGTACGGGTTGTTGATGAGGATGTCGCCCTGCGCGATGTTGTCGAACATGGAGACGGCGGGGTCCACGCTGGCGGGCCAGCTGGGTGTCCAGGATTCCACCTTGAGCTGGTCGTTGCCCGGCTCGAACGCCATGCGCCCGAAATCCACCAGGCGCAGCAGCCCCGGCACGAGGTACGTGGAGTTGGCATCCGCCCCCACCAGCGCCTGCAGACGCGCCACCAGGTGCGCCGG
Organism: Akkermansia sp.; assembly: GCA_030531305.1. GTDB lineage: Bacteria > Verrucomicrobiota > Verrucomicrobiia > Verrucomicrobiales > Akkermansiaceae > Akkermansia. Next base: position 4,262 of record JAUNNT010000056.1, on the reverse strand, counting down.
CGCATCCTGCGGCAGCTCCAGGCGCACGCAGTCGGAGAACTTGCGCGCCACCAGCACCTCCTCCATCTCGCGGGCAAAGTCGCCGCCCTCCTCCTCCGCCACGGCAATGTCGCCGTTGCGGGTCACGCGGAAGGGCGTGCAGCCCGCCACGTCCTCGCCGGGCAGCAAGTGGCCGATGAAGCGCGCGGCCAGCGCCTCCAGCATCACGTAGCCGCGGTCCTCCAGGGATGAGACGTGGATGCGGCGCGGCAGCGTCTCCGGCAGGGTGACCGCCACGATGCGCGTGGAATTTGAGGAAGCCTTGTCGCGCAGCTCCACCGCCAGCACCAGGCTCAGGTTCGGCAGCACGGGCGGCGTCTCCACCTCCATGGCCAGCGGGGTAAGCAGCGGCGCCACGTTCGCGTTGAAATATTTTTCCAGATCGCCCAGCTGGATTTCATCCAAGTCCTCCAGGGCGAGCGGGTGTAGCCCCGCCTCGCGCATCAGCGGCAGAAGCTCACCGTTGAAGAGCCTGTACTGGTCCTCCACCATGGCGTTGGCGCGCACGCGGATGCGCGCCAATTCATCCGTGGGGGAAAGCCCTGTAAGCTCCGGGCGGTTCTTTCCGGCGCGCTGCACCAGCATCAGCCCGCCCACGCGAACCTGGAAGAACTCGTCCAGGTTGCTGGCGGTGATGGAAAGGAACTTCACGCGCTCCAGCAGCGGCAAATCCTGCCGCTGCGCCTGGTTGAGCACCCGCTGGTTGAACTCCAGCCAAGATATTTCCCTGTTGATAAACATGCGCCGCTCCTTTCTACGTGAACGGGCATTCTACCACACCACGCCCCCTCACGTCAAGCCACCGCCCGCGCCGCCGCATAACAAACACACCCGCCCGGGAGGGGCGGGTGCGGGAAAGGGTGGTAATGGTGGGGAAGGTCAGCGGGAGTAGTTGCCGGGATCTTCCGTGATGGTGACATCGTGCGGGTGACTCTCCTGGAGGCCGCCGGAGGTGATGCGCACGAAGCGCGCGTGGTCGCGCAGGGCGGCCAGGTCCTTGGCGCCCAGGTATCCCATGCCGGAGCGGATGCCGCCCACCAGCTGGTAGATGACATCGCCGAGCATGCCCTTGTAGGGCACGCGGGCCTCCACGCCCTCCGCCACCATCTTGCCGCTGGCGTTCTGGCCGTAGCGGTCGCTGGAGCCGGCGCGCATGGCGCCCAGCGAGCCCATGCCGCGGTAGGTCTTGAAGTTCCTGCCCTGGTAGTGCACCACGGCGCCGGGGCTTTCCTCGCAGCCCGCCAGCATGCCGCCGAGCATGATGAGGTCCGCGCCGCCGGCAAGCGCCTTCACCGCATCTCCGGAGTAGCGGATGCCGCCGTCGGCAATCAGGGTGACGCCCGCGGGGCGGGTGATTTTCGCCACCTCCTGGATGGCGGTGAACTGGGGCATGCCCACGCCGGAGATGATGCGGGTGGTGCAGATGGAGCCGGGGCCCACGCCCACCTTGATGGCGCTGGCGCCGGCGGCCACCAGGTCGCGCGCGCCGTCCTGGGTGACCACGTTGCCGGCCACCACGGGCTTGCCCAGCTCGCGCAGCTTGGACACCACCTCCAGCACGCGGCTGGTGTGCCCGGTGGCGGCGTCGATGAAGAGTGCATCCGCACCGGCTTCCAGCACGGCCTGCGCGCGGTCCCAGAATTCCGGGCCCGGACCCACGGCGGCGCCGCAGCGCAGGCGGCCCAGCTCGTCCTTGGTGGAGTTGCGGAAGGCGTCGCGCTTCTGGATATCCGTTTCCGTGATAAGCCCGGCAAGGCAGCCGTTCGCATCCACGAGCGGGAGCTTTTCAATGCGGTTGGAGTAGAGGATCTTGCGGGCTTCCTCCTGCGTGGTGCCGGGGGTGCCGGTGATAAGCTTCTCGCGCGGCGTCATCACGTCCGCCACGGTCATCTGGCCCAGCTTCTGGCCCTCGAAGAGCCGCATGTCGCGCCCGGTGATGATGCCCTGCAGCTTGTTGTCCGCGTCCACCACGGGGAAGCCGGAGAACCCGTGCTCGTCCATGATGCGCTTCACCTGCAGCAGCGTCATGTCGCGCGTCACGGTGATGGGCTTGGTGATGACCGCGTTCTCGAAGCGCTTGACCTTGGCCACCATGGCGGCCTGGTCGTCGATGCGGTTGTTGCGGTGGATGACGCCGAGGCCGCCCTCGCGGGCCATGGCGATGGCCATGTCCACCTCGGTCACGGTGTCCATGGGCGCGGAAAGGATCGGAAGGCGCAGCGGGATGCCGGGGCACAGCTGGGAGGACGGGTCGGCCTGGCCGGGAAGGATCGTGCTCAGGCAAGGAAGGAGGAGCACGTCATCGAAAGTGAGTCCAAGTTGAATTTCTTCCATGGCTCAGGGTATAACGCCGGGGGGCTTTTGGCAAGCCAAAAAATTGAGAATTTGCGATTTTGAAAATCCGGCGCGGGGTCAGGCGATTTTCTTGCGGATGGTGAGCTTGTTGCAGCCGTTGACGAATTCGTATTCGACGGAGTCCATGAGCTTCTTGCAGAGGAAGATGCCGAGGCCGCCGATGGGGCGGTCCTCCGCGGAGAGGGTGATGTCGGGGTCCTCCTTGTCCAGGGGGTTGAAGGGCACGCCGGCATCCTGTAGGACGATGCTGAGCACGCCGTCCTTCACGGAGGTGTCGGCCTCCAGGTAACCGGCGCCATCGCTGTAGGCGTAGTTGACGATGTTCTCCACGGCTTCCTCCACGGCGAGCCGGAGCTTGAAGAGCAGGCCCTCGTCGGAGGGCATGTCCTCGGAGTTCATAACGGCATCGATGATGATGGCGGAAAGTCCCTCAATGGGGTCGAAACGCTTGTGCATGGTTCAATCGAGGTAAAGGTTTCGCAGGGTCTGGATATCCTGCTCTGAAAGGTGCATCTGGTTGCGGAGATAGCTTTGCAGGCCGCCGTAGCGGGAATCGATGACATCCAGCGCGTGGCGGAGGCTGGCGGGGTGGATACCCACCATGGCGGTGACGGTGTCCAAATCCTCGCGCGTGGCCCCGGCGGCGCTCATCTTGGAAACCAGGCCGGCGAGGCGCGCCTGGAGGGCGCGCTGGCTGTAGGCGTGGTCGGCCTCGATGGTGGCGCGGTCCGCGCCGAGGGCTGCGAGCACCAGCACGGTGCCGAAGCCCGTGCGGTCCTTGCCGAAGGTGCAGTGCCAGAGCACGGCGCCGTCATGCGGCTCCAGCAGGGTGTGCAGGAACTTGGCGTACATGGCCTGGTTGGCGGGCGTGGTGGCGAATTCCGAGACGATGACGCGCGCGGCCTCCCTGGTGGAGGGCTTGCGTGCGAAGGCGATCAGCTGTTCCCCGGTGGGCGGCTGCGGGCCGTTGGCGAGTGCGAAGAACTCCTTCATGGTGGCCATGCTGCCCACGGTGCTGGTGAGCGGCAGGTACTGCGTGCCCTGCGGCAGGCGGTCCGGGCTCATGCCGCGCTCCGGCGCGGTGCGGAAATCCACCACGGTCGCGAGCTTGCCGAGATGGCGGAAATCCGCCGCCGTGGCCTTGGAGAGGTTGCCGCTGCGCAGGAGCTTGCCGCCGCGGATGGTGCGTCCGTCCGCCATTTGCAGCCCGCCCAAATCGCGCGCGTTCATCACGCCGTCCAACGCGATGGCGCGCTCCGGCGCATCCGCCTGCACGGCATGCCGCGCTGTGCCGCACGCGCAGCACAGCAGCGCGGCGAGGACGATTGGAAGGATGGGACGCATGCGTTTCATGGCGGGGTCAGCTCAGGAGATATTTGTCGATGTACTGCTTGGCGAGGGGGTGGTTGGTGCCGATGGTGTTGAAGTAGACCATCTTGAGGGCGGCGAAGGAGGAGGCCTTTTCCTCCACTTCCGCCACCTGCTCCGGGGTGGTGGCGCCGAAGTACTCGCGCACGAACACCGCCCAGAAGGCGTCCATGGCCTTGCGGTCCACGTGGTAGTACTTCTCCACCATGTGCTCCTCGCTCAGCTTGGTGATGATGTAGAGCATGCCGATGTCGAACCAGGGGCTGCCCCAGCCGAAGTCGCTCATGTCGATAAAGAGGTTCTCCGTGCCGTTGGTGATGACGTTGCCCATGTGCAGGTCGCCGTGCACGCAGGTCTTCGCGGCGGGGATGGCGTTGATGATGGCGTGCACCTTCACCTTGTCCGCCACCTCCAGCAGGTCGCAGTCGTCCACGAACTTGTGGTAGAGCTCCGCCACGTTCGGGAAGATCGAGGTGTCGCACGGGGTCTCGTGCAGCTTC
>JAUNNT010000055.1 GCA_030531305.1 Akkermansia sp. | reverse complement strand
AATCCTAATCCTAATCTTAATCCCTAATTCGCCTTCCCGTCGTCCTTGCCGTCGGTGAGCCAATCAATGGTGAAGGTGGTGAAGTTGATCTTGCCGTCGCGCTCAAAGAGCACGCCCACCACGCCGGGCTTCACCGTGCAAACGGCGGAATAGGCGTAGCCGCCGGGGCCGAGTGCCTTCTCCACGGGCCAGGTCTTGCCGTCGTCGTAGCTCATCTTGGCGACGCCGTTGTTGCGGCCTCCGGCGCAGGGTCCGGTGAAGATGATGCGGCTCTTGCCGCCGAGCTTCTCGTCATCGGAGAAGGAGTAGCGGGTGAGGCCGTTCTGACAGCCGGGGCAGGGGAGCTCGCTGTGGGTGTTGATGGGTCCCCAGGTCTCGCCGCCGTCCTCGGAGTAGGCGTATTTGCGGTTGCTGCCGCCGCTGGAGTGGCGGGAGACAATCAGGATGCCGCCCTCCTCCGTCTCCGCCACGGACACCTCGTTCACACCGCCGCCCGCGGCGGATTTCTGGCCGATGTGCCAGGTCTTGCCGTGGTCGTCCGAATACGCGGCGGCGAGGGTCCAGTTGTTGAAGGGGCCCTCGTTGAGCGGGACGATGAGGCGACCCTTGTGCGGCCCGCGGGTGAGCTGGCAGCCGGGGTTGGGGCCGCTGCAGGTGATGTCCACGTCGTCGTGCTTGGTGTCGGCGGTCACGTCCTTGGGCTTGCTCCAGCTCTTGCCGTTCTTGGAGAAGCAGACGAAGTTGTGGATGGTCTTGGGATCGGTGCAACCCTTGGGCACGTTGCCGCGCTCCTTCACGCCCTTGGGGAACTTCTGGAAGAAGAGCACGATGTTCTTGGTGGCCTTGTCGTAGATGAGGCAGGGGTTGTTGTACGTGTCCTCGCCGGAGGCCGCGGCCACCACCATCTTGGACCACTTCTTGCCGTCCTTGCTGGTGCAGACGACGATGTCGTTCATGCCCTGGTCGGTGGCGGCTTTACGACCCTCCGCGGCGGCGATGAGGGTACCTCCGGCGTTGATGATGGAGGGGATGCGGATGCTGGCGTAGTTGTTGCCCTTCTTGGCTTCAAAGACCACCACGGATTCCTCCACGGGCGTCTTGTCCGCGGCGGGGGCGAGGGATGAAGCGACCGCGAGCGCGGCCACGATGGTGCAGACGAGTGTTTTCATGGGAGATTATTCTTTAGCTTTGGGAAGGAAGAAGAAGAAGGCTCCGCAGATGACCATGAGGACGCCGGCCACGCTCAGCGGGATGCCGAGGTCCACGTTGTTGTCCTTGAGCACGCCGCCCAGGGTGGAGATGATGGCGCCGGCGGCCACGGAGGTGAGGTTGAGCAGGCCGTAGCCCGTGGCGGAGAAGCGCTCGTCAATCTGCGAGCGCAGCACCGGCATGAGCGTGGCGTCCAACGAGCCCTGCGCCACGCCCTGCATGGAAACCAGCGCCACCGTGGCGCTCAGGCCCAGCGCAATCGGCACGCCCAGCGCAGGCAGCATGGCGATGATCACGCAGGGGCCCGCCAGGCAGAAGCAGATGCCCGGCACGTAGGCGCGGGCGTTCTTGTTGCGCAGGTACCAGCGGTCCGCCACCACGGCGGCCAGCAGCACGGCAATGTACTTGGCGATGTTGATCCAGAAGGTGGCGGTGGGCCCGGCATCCGCCTCGGAGATGTGGAACATGTCCTGCAGCAGGCGCGGGTACCAGCCCATCAGGAACCAGTTGGCGAAGCCCGCGCAGGCGTACATCACCAGCAGCATGGCCATCGCGCGTCCCGTGAACAGGCTCTTCAACACCTGGCCGATGGTGAAGTCGTTGGCGGCCTTGTCCTCCGCCGCGGCTTCCTCGGCAGCCTCCTCCTCGGCGGGCTCCTCCGCGTTCTCCGCGGCGGGCACGGTGGCCTTGGAGGGGTCGTGCAGGAAGAAGATGACGATGATGGCGTATGCCACGCCGATGAAGCCGAAGGTTTCAAAGGTGAGACGCCAGCCGAGGTTGTAGGGTGCGCCCGCCATGAGGGCGCCGCAGCCGGCCAGCATCTGTCCGGCGTAGATGCCGCTCATGTGGATGCCCGTGGCCATGGAGCGCGTGCTGCCGCGGTGGTAGTCGGAGATGAGCGCCAGCGCCGCGGGAATGTAGAAGGCCTCGCTGATGCCCATGGCGCCGCGCCACAGCAGCAGCTCCTCGTACGTCTGCGCCTTGCCGGTCATGTACGTCACGAACGACCACACCACCAGCGAGCACAGGATGATGAACTTGCGGCTGTAGCGGTCCGCCAGGTAGCCGCCCACGGGGCTGAGCGCCGCGTAAACGATGAGGAACGCGGAGGTCACCATGCCGAACTGGGCCTGGTCCATGGCGATGCCGTCCGCGCCTTCCGTGATGGATTTGTTCAGCACGGCCAGCAGCTGGCGGTCGAAGTAGTTCAGCATCACCACCACCCACAGCACAATGACGGCTATCCACGCCCACTTGCCGGGTCCGTGCAGCGGCGAGGCCTTGGGCAGCGGTCGCGATTTCACGCCCGTCTTCATGACGATGAGGATGGCCACCACGGCCACGGCGATGGCCGCCCACGGCGTGGCGCCCGCCATGGAGGCGCAGGCGTCCAGGATGGATTGAATGACAGCGTTCGGAGCTTCGGGAGAGGGGTTCATGGTTGTAAGGTTGGGTTATTTGTTGATGGAGATGTGGAAGATTTTGGGGGTGCGGACGCCGGGGTGGGTCTCGCCGGAGATGGTGAGGATGATGGATCCGTCGGTGGCGCTGGGGAGGGTGGCCACGCCGAGCGGGAGCTCACCGGCCTTGGCCCAGGCTCCGGTGGCGGGGTCCAGGCGGTAGATGATGCGGCTCTGGCCGGGGTGCTCCTCCGGGGCCTGCCCCTTGAGCGAGGCGCGGTAGTACTCGCCGGGGTCGCCGCCGATGAGGTAGAGCCCGCCCTCCACGAAGGGCATGGGCGTGGCGGCTCCCACCAGCGTTTCAGGCGCGTCCGCGGCGGTGCTCCAGGCGTTGGCGGCGGGGTCGTACACCAGCGTGGTCTTGAGGTAGGTGCGCTCCGCCTTGCCGCTGGCATCCGGGTGCAGGGAGCATCCTCCCGTCACGTAGATCTTGCCGTTGGCGGTGCCTGCCACGGCCAGCTGTCGCCCGGCATCCGGCATGGGGGCAAGCTCCTGCCAACCCTTTTGCGGGTCGGCCATGTTGAGCTTGAACACGCGCTTCAGGGCGGCGGTGGAATCCGGCTTCTCCTGGCCGCCGATGATGTAGAGGTCGTCTCCCAGCACGGTGTAGGCGGGATAGCCGCAGGTGACGGGCAGCTCCGGCAGCGCGGTGGTCTTGAGCGTGTCCGGGTTGAGCAGCAGGGCCTTGCTCAGGTGGCCGTCCGCGTTGCAGCCGCCCGCAATGAAGATGTCGCTGCCGTGCGCGCCCACCGCCGCGTACGCCACGGGGTAGGGCAGCCGGGCGGGCGCGTCCTTCATCTGGCCGGAGGCGGAGTAGGACACGGAGCCGATGGTGTCGTAGAAGACCTTGGCGCCGCGCTCCTCCGGGGTCTTGGCGCCGGGCTTGGCGTTCGGGAAGTTGGCGCCGCCGAAGAAGATGACGGCGCGGCGTCCGTCGTCCGCGCGGTTGAGGCCGACGGCGCCCATGCCGGCGCGGCCGATGGCATCGGGGATGTTCAAATGCTGCGCCACGTGCAGGGAGACCTGCTGTTGGGCAGATTCGTCCGCGGGGATTTCATCCGTGGGGGTGAGCACTTCCGCGGCGAGCGGCAGGGCGAGGGCGAGAGTCAGGAGATAGAGTGTCTTCATGGCTGTCTTCTGGTTCGGGTTGAGAGAGAGAGATGGGGTGGGGGGTTATCGTATCTTGACGCCCCAGACTTCGTTGGAGCGCTTGCCGGGGCGTTGCTCGCCGTTCACGATGACGGCCAGCCCGTTCCACACGGCGCAGGGAAGCACGGCACGCGCGGCGGCCACCGTTCCGGCGTCGTGCCACGTGTCGTTGGCGGGGTTGTAGCACAGGCTCTGGTTGTGGAAGCCCGGATGGTTGGCGGGAGTGAAGCCCTTCACGGTCGCGTCGTCGCCGCCCAACAGGTAGATGCGGCCGTTGATGACCGGGGCGGGCGTGGGGGCCGCGCCGCAGAAGTGCGGCAGGTGCGCCAGGCGCCGCCAGCCCGTGGGCTCGCTGTAGCTCCAGGCCTCGGTGAGCATCTCGCGCGCCATGCGGCCGTTCTCGCCCTCCACAATGCCGATGCCGCCCAGCACGTACAGGGTGTGGCCGATGGCGGCCATCTGGTGCAGGAAGCGCCCGCGGCCGGGCAGGGCGGGGGCCTCGCTCCAGGAGTCGGCGGCGGGGTCGTACACCCACATGCGGCTTTCGGCATCCTGCTCGCCCACGGCCACGCTGCCGCCCTGCACGTAGACCTTGCCGCCCATCACGGCGGCGGCGTGCCCGGTGAGCGTGGTGGGAAGCGGGGCCACCGCGCGGCAGGCCACATCGCCGTTTGCGTAGGTGAGCATGTAGCAGTCCGCCAGCGCGCCGCCGGCGTTGCTGCCGCCGATGAGCATCATGCCCTGCGGCAGGGAGGCCGCGGCACCGTAGCCCAGCGGCTTGGGAAGCGGTGTGGCGTCGCGCCAGCCGGGGTTGCCCGGCTCCATGATGAACAGGCGGTCCGTCCAGCGCTTGGGGCCGCCCTCCCAGAGCGGCTTCTCCGGGAAGTTGGCGCCGCCGCCCACTATGAGCACGCCCTCGCTCACGCCCGCAAACATGCCCGCCCAGCCTTCCGCATCAGGAAGCTCGGCCAGCCTTTTCCACTCCAATTCAGAAAAATTTTCCATACTGGCGGAATTGTATCATGCTCACCCACCCCTTTCAACCCCTTTTCGCGCGCACACGCGAAAAAACGCCCCGCCGGGCGCAATGCCGGGCGGGGCGGTGAGGGGATAGGCCAATTATTTCCTCTTGGGCAGGAGTTCCACGGAGCCGTAGGAGTTGGTGCCGCCGTTGGAGCGGACGCGGGCGATGATGTGGCAGCTGTTGTTGCCGGCGGTGCCTGCGGGCAGGGTGAAGCGGTACACGCTGTTGGAGGAGGTGTCGCCGGTGAAGCCATCGTGCTTCACGTCCGCCACGATCTGGCCGTCCAGCTCAATCTTGACCTCCGAGATGTCCAGGCGGTGGCTGCCGCGCACAAAGCGGAAGCGCACGGCCCCCGCCTGCCGCAAATCCTCCGTGGAGACGGGCCAGGAAATCTCCTTCCACTCGGTGGAGACCTGGTCGGGCGACCACGTGGCCACCTGCTTGCTGTTGTCCTTGGGCTTCAGGGCGTCCGCGGTGATGGCCGTGGTTTTGGCGATGAGCTTGACGGCGGCCTCCACGGGATCCTTGTACGGCTTGGCCTGGGAGACGCCGTGCCTCTGCTCCACCCAGTTGAGCTCCCACTTGGCCACGTCCACCTTCTCCGCGGGGTTGAAGCGGCCCTTCATGTGGAGCTGGTGGCGCGGCAGGTAGTAGTCGCGGATGAGGCCGCTCCAGGTGCGGGCGGCGTAGTCGTTGACGGGCGGCCCCCACACGGTGATGAGGCGGCGTGCGTTCTTCTCGTAGTAGTCGGCCAGCTTCTCATTGCCCTTGCCGTGCTTGCGGGCGAAGCCGAGCCAGCGGTCCAGGCGGAAGTTGGGGTGGCTCTCCAGCAGGCGGTCCATGGCCAGCATGTACTCGGTCACCTGCGCGTCCAGCTTCTTGGCCAGCTCGTCGTCGCCCTCCTGCAGCGCGCGGTCGCAGGCCATGATGAGCAGCTCCACCTTGCCGCCCAGGTACGCGGCGGCGAATTCCTCCAAATCCGCGCGGAAGAGCGGGCTGTCCTTGAGCTTGGGCGCGGCCTTGGCCAGGGTTTCGATGCCCTTGAAGTAGTCCTTGTTGGAGTTGATACTGCCCTTGTTGGCGGCCCCGGCGCCGCGCAGCCAGTTGTAGTACGGGTGGTCCGTGAACGTGCCGTACACGGACTTGCACATGAGCGCCCAGAACTCCTCCACCTCCTTGGGGCAGGAGCCGTAGCGGCAGGTGGAGTAGTTTTTCAGCCACGCGGCGAGGTCCATCTTCTTCTGCGACCACGCGGCGTCGCTCACCAGCTCATAGACGACCTGGTTGTTCTCGATGCCCTCTGGTGCCATGCCGTGGCCCGCCAGGCGGCCGCGGTTGGGGGAGTTCAGGGCCTCCAGGTGGCCGTTGGCGTAGAATTCAAGCACGCCGGTGTGGCCGCACTTGCCGCCCATGTTGGGGATGACGCTATAGATCCACTGCTTGTTGTAGAAGCCCTTGTGGAAGTCCCAGTTCACGCCGTTGTGCCAAAAGTGCTTGTTGTAGTCCACGGCTTCGTCCAGCAGCATCATCTTGTCGTCCGGCACCTTGCTGATGAGGGCCGCCAGGCTGCGGGAATCCCAGATGTTGCGCTGGAACCCGAACATCCAGCCCTGCATCATCCACACCGCGTCCGGGTTGGCCTCGGCGATGGAGTCGTACACGGCGCGGCCGTAGTCCGCCAGCATCTCGTAGCGCGCGGGCTGCCCGTGCGGCGGGAACGGCAGGTCCATCTCGTTGAAGCTGTCGATGAGGTAGTGGCTGCACTTGCCGAACTCCTTCTCCCACTCCTCGATGAACATGGTGCCGATTTTCTTGAAGAGCGGCTGGTCCGGCGTAATCATCCAGTTGTGCGGCAGCCCGCCGTTCCAGTTGGTCTCCACCAGCTTCAGCTCCGGGTACAGGCGGTCGAGCGTCTCCGGCAACACCGGCTTGAGGTCCGGTTGCAGGCGCTTGAGCGCCTGCGGCACAAAGCCCGCAAAGCCCGGGCACACCGGGGTCATTCCCAGCGAGCGCATGCGGTCCAGTATCTTGTGCTGCAGCGCGATCTGCTCCGCGTGCCATTCCTTTGGCATGGGGCTGTCCAGCGCGCTGATGTTGCCCATGCGCATCCACGGCAGGTGCGCCGGACCCACAAAGTAGTTCTGGATTTCATCATCCGTCAGCCCCAGGCGTTTGAACACGCGGGCGGTGATGGCCTCCTGCGCCACCAGCGCCAGCGGCATGTTGATGCCGTGCAGCGCCATGTAGTCGATTTCCTTCTCCCAGCGCTTCCAGTCCCAGTACACCATCGAGTACCCGAAGGTCACCACGTTGAAATAGTAGCGGTGGCGGAAGGGGGTGGAGCCCTCCGTGGCGGAGCCGTTTGCCCAGGCGCCTGGCTCCACGCGGTTGCCGCTCCAGCTGCAGATGCCGCGTCCCTGCTCCTTGAGGGCGGCATAGAAGCCGTGGGTGAGGGCCACGGGCGAGTTGCCGGTCACCTCCACCGTGCCGTTCTTCACCTCCACGCGGTAGTGGTCCGGCCCGTTGTCCTTCACGGCGTGCAGCTTCACGGGAACCTTCCCCCCGGTGAAGCGCTGGATCACATCCTGCGCGGGTTGGCAGATATCCGCCCCAAAGGCGGCGGAAAGGGCCAGGCAAACGGCTGCGGCTGTATGGCGTATCATGGCAAGTGCTTCTCTAATTACCGCTATTCTAACAAATACCGCGCCGGAGTAAAGGAGCAAATCCCCGCCCGCGCATTTGTCTCACATCTGTCCACAAGGGTGGTTGGTAGGCATGCGTTGGCGTGAATGGGCGTGCGCAACTAACCACGCCTGTTCACGCCAATCATTCCACGCCCCACACGCACAAAATCAATTTGTACATCCTACCGCCTCCGCGGTGTAGATGGCGGCGATACCCATGGAGAGGGGGATGTGGCGGGGGTGGGAGTAGCCGTTTTGGCGCAGCAGCTGCAGGAAGGCCGCGCCGCGGGGAAAGGCCTCGATGCTGTCGCCCAGGTAGGTGTAGGCGCCGGGATGGCCGGTGACCCAACCTGCCAGGCGGGGCAGGGCGTGGTGCAGGTAGAGGCGGTACGGCGCGGCGAGCACGCCTTCCGGCATGCTGAAATCCAGCACCAGCAGGTGCCCGCCGGGCTTGAGCACGCGGCGGAATTCCCGCAGGGCGGCGGGGTAGTCCGCCATGTTGCGGAGTCCGAAGGCCACGGTGGCGGCATCGAACGAGGCATCCTGCAGCGGCAGGTGCATGGCGTCCGCCTCCAGCGTGCGGCGCAGGCCGCGGCGCTCCGCCACGTCCAGCATGGCGCGGCAGAAGTCCGTACCCAGCACCTCCGTCTCCGGCAGCGCGTTTTCAATGGCGAGCGCCAAATCCCCCGTGCCCGTGGCGATATCCAGCAGGCGTGCGGGCTTCCACTCCGCGATAATCTGCAGCGCGCGCTGCCGCCAGGTAATGTCCGTGCCCAGGGAGAGCACGTGGTTGGCGGTCACGTAGCGTTCCGCTATCGCGCTGAAGACGGAGTGGACGTATGAGGGGTCCGGCATGGTTCAAAGGTGGGCGATAAGCGCATCCGCGAAGGCGGAGGTGGGCAGGGAGGTGCTGCCGGGTATCATCTCCGCCAGGTCGGCGGTCACGGTCTTGGCGGCCACGGCCTTTTCGATGGCGCCCACCAGGCGGTCGGCGGCCTCGCCCCATCCGATGTAGCGCAGCATCATCTCCGCGGAGAGCAGGAAGGAGCAGGGGTTCACCTTGTCCAGCCCGGCCAGCTTGGGTGCGGTGCCGTGGGTGGCTTCGAAGACGGCGTGCCCGGTGGCGTAGTTGATGTTGGCTCCGGGGGCGATGCCGATGCCGCCCACCTGCGCCGCCAGGGCATCGGAGCAGTAGTCGCCGTTGAGGTTGAGCGTGGCCACCACGGAATGTTCCTGCGGGTGCAGCAGGATTTCCTGCAGGAAGGCGTCGCAGATGCAGTCCTTCACCACGATGCCGTTGGGCAGGCGGCACCACGGGCCGTCGCCGATGGGCTGCGCGCCGAATTCGCGCCGCGCCACCGCGTAGCCCCAGTCGCGGAAGCCGCCCTCCGTGAACTTCATGATGTTGCCCTTGTGCACCAGGGTGACGCACGGGCGGTTCTGCGCGATGGCGTATTCGATGGCGGCGCGCACCAGGCGTTCCGTTCCCTCGCGTGAGACGGGCTTGATGCCGAACCCGCTGGTGTGGGGAAAGCGCACCTTGGCGGCGCGCTGCGGGTGCGCGGCGGAGAGCCACGCGAAGAAGTCCGCGGCCTCCGGCGAGCCCTCCGCGAACTCGATGCCCGCGTAGATGTCCTCCGTGTTCTCGCGGAAGATGACCATGTCCACCTTCTCCGGCGCCTTCACGGGCGTCTCGATGCCTTGGAAATACCGCACGGGGCGCACGCAGCAGTACAAATCCAGCCCCTGCCGCAGCGCCACGTTCAGCGAGCGGATGCCGCCGCCCACCGGCGTGGTCAGCGGCCCCTTGATGCCTACCAGCAGCTCGCGGAACGCCTGCATGGTGGCCTCCGGCAGCCACTCGCCCGTGGTGTCGTACGCCTTCTGCCCCGCCAGCACCTCCTTCCACGCCAGCGCGCGCTTGTCGCCGTACGCGGCGGCCACGGCGGCGTCGATCACGCGCTGCGCGGCCGCCCAGATGTCCGGCCCGGAGCCGTCGCCGATGATGTGGGGGATGATGGGGAAGTCAGGCACGCAAAGGCGGCCGTCCGTCATGGTGATGGGTGTTCCCTGTGTCATTGCCCTTGTTCCTGTGTTTGGGTTTCCTGGGGCTCGGGTTCAAAGTCGCTCTCCTCCGCTGCCGGCTCCGCCGCGGGTTGCGGTTGCGCCTGTTCCGGCGTGGTTGCCTCGGTCTGCGCGGGCGCGGTTGCCGCGGCGGGCTGCGCCGGGGCGGGGGCCTTGTGCGCGCGCGTCGAGCAGTAGTAGAACACCGCCGCGATCAGCAGCGGCGGCACCACGTAGTACGACCACCCCGCACCGCGTTTCGCCGCAGGCACGGGAGCCGCCACCACCGGGGGGACGTTCTTGATTGTCAGCTTGGCCATCTCTGTGAAAATTGCCCGCCCATTATACCAATCCGCGCCGCGAATGCAACCACTCCCCGCGTTCACACGACGGAAAAAAATTTTAGTTTTGTGAATTTTCCTATCGACAAGGCGCGCGGGTGGGAGTAAGATAGGCGCGATGCTCCGAAGGGGGCGGTTTAACACTTCACCACATTCCACCATGTTCAAGTATCCCAAGCAAAACGACGACAAGTTCTCCAACGACTCCCCGTTCAACGACGTGCCGGCCGATTGGGCGACCAAGCAGGACGATGCCCCCGCATCCTCCCCGTTCGGCTCCAAGACCGATTCCCCCGACTCCTCCCCGTCTCCCTTTGAGCAGGTCAACACCGCCTCGCTTCCCGCATCCGCCAGCCGCAACGTGCTGAACCAGGACGTGGAGGTGGTGGGTATCCTGCGCTTCAAGGACGACCTGCTGGTGGACGGCTCCGTGCAGGGCCGCATCGAGTCCGACGGCGTGCTCACCGTGGGCGGCAACGCCTACATCAAGGCCGGCGAGAAGGAGAAGAGCGCCGTCCAGACCAAGAGCGTCATCGTCCACGGCCGCGTCCACGGCGACATCGAGGTGACGGACCGCGTGGAGCTTGCCGCCAGCGCGGAGGTCATCGGCAACATCATCGCCAACAAGATTTCCATCCAGGAGGGTGCCATCCTGGTGGGCCAGTGCCGCATCGGCGCTCCCGCCTCCATGCCCGCCGCCGCGCCCGCCAAGGCCAAGGCGGCAACCCCCGTTGCCTCCAAGACCCCCAACCTGCTGGGCTGAGTCTTGACGGGGCCAGATGAGACATGCTCGAATTCCGTCCAGAACCGCTAGTGGCTTCCTCGGTGTCCGGGCTGTTACCCGAAGGTGAGCGCGACCGCCGAGTTGCGCTCACCTCGTTTCATTCCAAGGAGAAGGAATCGCACATCCCGATGCGCGAGGTGGTGTGCTACGAGTGCGGCAAGACCTGCAAGGTTCCGGCTGCGGCGCTTTCCGCCAACTGCCTGCACTGCCACGCCCACCTCAACATGGCGGACGAGGAGATTCGCCCCGGCTCGGAGCGTCTCACCATCCGCACCCTCGGCGATGTCACCGTCCCCTCGGAAACCACCCTCTCCCGCCTCTCCGTGGTCTGCCGCAACATGGAAATTAACGGCCGCGTCTCCGGCTCGTTCCGCTGCACGCGCGCGCTCGTGGTCAACGAGTCCGTGCAGATCGACAACCTGCAGGCGGGGCGCCTGGTGGTGGCGCGCGACGCGGAGGTGATGCTCGCGAAGCCCGCGCAGGTGGGCGCCGCCAACATCTACGGCAGGCTCACCGGCGTGCTGCGCAGCGACGGCGTGGTGAAAATCTACGGCACGGGAGAGGTCACCGGGCTCATCTTCGCCGCGGATGTGGTGATGGAGCCCGGCGCGGTCTACAACCGCGAAAACGTTTGAGCCACCGCGGCATTCCGCCCGCATCCCGCACGCCATGGACATCCGCATCACAGGAGCGAGCCAGAACACCCTGCGCCACATCGACCTCACCCTGCCCGGCGGCAAGCTTATCGCTCTCATGGGCCCAAGCGGCAGCGGCAAGAGCACCCTCGCGTACGACACCCTTTTCGCGGAATCCCGCCGCCGGTTTTTGGATTGCCTTTCGCCCGGTGCGCGGCGCCTGCTGGCTCGGCCGGAGAAGCCGCGCGTGGAGAGCATCGAGGGCCTGCCGCCCGCGCTCTGCCTGGAGCAGAACCAGCCCGCCGGGCGCTCCCGCACCGTGCTCGGCTCGCTCACCGAGGCCCTGGACTACCTGCGCATCCTGTACGCCGCCATCGGCACGCCGCACGACCCCGCCACGGGCGAGGTCCTCACGCGCCTGAGCCCGGAGGAAATCGCCGCGCGGCTGGAGCGGCTGCCGGAGGGCACGCGCCTCACCCTGCTTGCGCCGCTGGCGGATTCCTTCGGGCGTGATGCGGAGTCCGACATCCTGATGCTGCGCAAGCTCGGCTACCTGCGCGTGCGCGTGGACGGCGACATCCGCGACCTCGACGAGCTGGAGGCCGCTCCGCCCAAGCCCGGGCAGGATTGCGAGCTGGTGGTGGACCGCATTGTGTGCCGCGCGGGCGTGGAATCCCGCCTGGCGGATTCCGTGCAGGCCGCCCTGCGCATCTGCGCGGACGAGCTGCGCGCGCTGGTGCAGGAGCCGGATGCCGAGCCGCAGCTGCGCCGCTTCCACACGCGCTACCGCAACGAGTCCACGGGATTCACCCTGCCGGATTTGACGCCGGGGCTGTTCTCGCACTTCTCGCCGCACGGCGCGTGTCCCGAATGCGAGGGCCTGGGCACCGTGGAGGGCAGGGGAGGCGCGCCCGCGCTCTGCCCCGCCTGCAAGGGCATGCGCCTCAATCCCGCCGCACTCGCCGTCACGCTCGACTTCGCAGGGCGCGAGTGCAACCTCGGTGCCTTCTGCAACCTCACCGTGGAGCAGAACCGCCGCATGCTGGATGAGCTCACCATCCCCGCCGCCTACCGCGATTCCCTGCAGACCGCATGCGGCGAGCTCCGCAGCCGCCTGGACTGCCTCATGCAGCTCGGCCTCGGCTACCTCAGCCTTTCCCGTGCCGCCAACACGCTCTCCGGCGGAGAGCTCCAGCGCGCGCGCCTCGCCGGGCAAATCGG
Source organism: Akkermansia sp. (assembly GCA_030531305.1). GTDB lineage: Bacteria > Verrucomicrobiota > Verrucomicrobiia > Verrucomicrobiales > Akkermansiaceae > Akkermansia. The sequence continues at coordinate 4,452 of JAUNNT010000055.1, read as the reverse complement.
CGGCGGCCTTTCCGGCGTGCTCTACATTTTGGACGAGCCCACCATCGGCCTCCACCCGCGCGAGACCGACATGCTCATCACCGCCCTCAAGCGCCTGCGCGACAAGGGAAACACCATCCTGGTGGTGGAGCACGACCCCCAGCTGCTGCAGGCCGCGGACTGGCTGGTGGAGATGGGCCCCGGATCGGGCGCGGACGGCGGGCGCATCATGGCGCAGGGCACGTACAGGCAGTTTCTGGAGAACGCGGATTCCCCCACGGGCGCGTGGCTCGCGGGCCGCAAATCCATGGCGCAGGCGGAGCCGCGCGATACCGAGGCCTGCCGCTGGGCAACCCTCTCCCACGCGAAGGCGCGCAACCTCAAGGACATTGAATTCCGCTTCCCGCTCGGCGCGTTCACCTGCCTCTCCGGCCCCGGCGGCAGCGGCAAGAGCACGCTCGTACACGAGTGCCTGCTGCCCGCGTTCAAGGCGGGCAGGCTCGCGGGCGCGCAGGATATCTCGCGCGCCGTGGTGGTGGACCAGTCGCCGCTCGGCACCTCGCCGCGCTCCACGCCCGCCACCGCCGTGGGCCTGCTGGATGTGCTGCGCCCGCTCTACGCCAGCCTGCCGCTCTCCCGCCAGCGCGGATACAAGCCCGCCCGCTTCTCGCTGAACGTCCGCGGCGGCCGCTGCGAGCGCTGCACCGGAACCGGCATGCTCCAGGTGGATATGAATTTCCTGGCCGACCTCTACACCGAGTGCGATGCCTGCCACGGCGCGCGATACAACCGCGAGACCCTGGAGGTCACCTGGCGTGGCAAGTCCATTGCTCAGGCCCTCGCCCAGACCGTGGACGAGGCGCTGGAATTCTTTGCCGCCATCCCGAACGCGGCCGCTCTGCTGCGCGCGCTGCACGACCTGGGGCTGGGCTACCTGCCGCTGGACCGCTCCGTCACCACCCTCTCCGGCGGCGAGGCCCAGCGCATCAAGCTCGCCGCCCACCTCGCCAAGGCCAATCCCAAACGCGGCTCCAAGCCCGGAGAACACCTGCTGTTCATTCTGGACGAACCCAGCACCGGGCTCCATTTCGCGGAGCTGGACCTCCTCATGCGCGCGGTCTTCCGTCTCCGCGCCGCCGGACACACCATCCTCTGCATCGAACACAACCAAGATATCCTCTCCCGCGCCGACTGGCTCGTCGAACTCGGCCCCGCCGCCGGTGAAAACGGCGGCGCCATCACCTACGCCGGTGTGCCAAAAGCATGACTAGCGGGCGGTGCGAAAATTGATTGGTGCCAACGAGCGTGGGTTGTTACGCACGCGTTGGCGTGTATCCACCCCGCACAAGGCGGGGTTGCGTTAGTTGTAAATGCGAAGGGGGACACCCCCCGGGCTTACGCCCGGGGCTGGAAAAAGTTGCCGCCGCCAAGGCGGCTCAATGTTAGAGCGTTATGAGGGGCGGTGTGAAAGCGTTCCCGCACGCGGAGCGTGCCTAATTTTAAGCCGCCTTGGCGGCGATAACTTTTTCCAGCCCACGGCGTAAGCCGTGGGGGTAACCACGCTGATACGTCTCGGTACGTAACCCCGCCTTGTGCGGGGTGGATACACGCCAACGCCCGCATACTAACCGCGTTCGTCCGCGCCAATCATTGCATACCAATCCCCGTAACGCCGCCGAACGGCAGGGGAAATTCCAAGCCCGCCCGGCATTCCACCGGACGGGCTTGCATATCTCAAATTCTAAATCCTAAATTCTAAATTAAAAATCCTAAATCTCGTCGTCCTCCTCAGGCGCGGGAGCTTCAGGGGCAGGCGCCGGCTCCTCCACAGCCTCCGGCTGTTCCTGCTGCTGGGGCTCTTCCACCACCTGCGGCTGAACTTCCGGCTGCGGCTGAACTTCTTCTGATGGCTCTTCCGGTTGCGGTTCTTCCGGCTTCACCTCCTCGGAAGGCTGCTCGGTCTGTTCGGTCTTCTCCTCCCCGGCGGTTTCTTCCTTGTCACTCACCGCAACCGGCACCATCTCGTCACCGTTGGAATTGTGGTACAGGCTGGTGTTGTAGCGGCTGCGGCCCTCCCTGCGGGGCAGGGTCTTCACGGCGTTGAGGTACGGCTGGCCGTCCACGCAGAGCATGTTCGGAATCACCGTGCCGTCCTCGCGGTACACCAGCACCACGCTGAACTTGTCCTTCCAGTCCTCCGGAATCTCATAGTCGTTGGGCGTCATGTTGTCCGGGATGTAGAAGTGCAGGCCGTCGTAGTTGGTGATGCCGGAGAACTTGAACGTTGCCGTCACGGTGTAGTGGATTTCCTTGTTCTCCTTGCTCTCCTCGGCTTCCCCGTCCTCGGCCTCGCTCTCCGCATCCTTGCCCTCCTCGTCCGTTTCCACACGCTGGGGGGCAAATTCGGCAAATTCCACATTCATGACGGTGCGGATTTCACCCTCTGCGGCGGTGTCCTCGGCAGTGCCGGGGGCTTCCACGCGGGTGGCGTTGTGGATGCCGTCCTCACCCTGTTTCCAGAAGACCGCCAACTTTCCGCCATCGATGAGCGTATTCAGCAGATCGACGGCATCGTCGGCACCCTTTTCGCGCGGGGTGATGTCGAGGACAGCCTTGCCCTCGTCAAGGTAGATGTGTCTGCTGAGCACGCGCTCCTGGTCGAAATCCTTGCCCCAGTACAGGGACTTGCCCCAGACGGGGGAATCCAGCTCCAGTCGCAGGAAGGAGTTGCTGATGGCAAAGTAGTCGCCGCGGAGGATGTCGCGCGGGTCGTACTGCTTGCATTTGAGCACCAGGTGGGGTGCGTTCTCGATTTCCTTGGTGCGCTCGCCGTAGCTGTACACCAGGTAGGCCACCTGCGCGGCCACAATCAGGATAAGCAGGAAGTAACGGATGAATTTCATTGCTCGGAGGGGGTTGAGGTTGCAGGTTCTGCCGGCTTTTCCGCAGCGGGGGCTTCCGCGGGTGCGGGAGCGGCGGGTGCGGCTGGCGGCGGCGGGGTGGGCGCCGGCGGCGTTGCCGGGGCGGGAACGGGTGCAGGCTTCGGCGCGGGGGAGGGAGCCGGAACGGGCTTCGGCACGGCCACGGGTTTCACCACGGCCACGGGCTTGGCGAGGGGCTTGGGCGCAGGCTTCAGCGCCGGGGCAGGGGAGGGAACGGGTGCCGCGCCCTTGGCGGCGGCAATCTTCTCCTCGCGCACCTTGTTAGCCACCTTGCGACGGGATGATTCCACCAGGCAGAGCAGCACGAAGAGCAGCACGCCGCAGCCGATGAGCGCTATGCCGGATTCCGTGAACGAGTCGAACACGTCCGCCATCAGCGCGATGCCGGCGCAGACGATGAACAGGGAGCCGTAGTTGATCCAGGAGAGGCGCAGGAAGCGCGTGCCCGTGAACATGAACACGATGCCGTACGCAAAGCACAGGCCGATGGCGATCAGACGCCCCGGCAGCTCCGCCAGCTCCGGCAGGCGCAGCGCATAGTACGCGCACGCCATCACCGTGGTGCACAGCGTGAAGAACAGCCAGATGCCCCACGGACCCTTCGGCTTGAACAGCAGCAGCACCACCGGAACAATCGCCAGCGCGTACAGCGTGGGCGTCCACTGCTCCAGCGTGTAGGTGTTGGGCTCGCCCCATTGCTCAACGTATTGCAGGATGCCCTGCAGGAAGAACACCAGCGCCAGCCCCGCCGGAATGGCCAGCCACGCGTGCGAGCGCAGGTAGCTCTTGCAGTCGCGGCAGCGCTCGCTCACCACCCACCAGAACACCATCAGCGCGGTCACGCCCGCAAAGCCGAAGTAATCTTGGTTCGGCAGCGCGTAGTCCCTCAGCGAGAGGAAGGAGTCCTCCGGCCACGTATCCGTTGCGAGCCCGAAGAGGACAATGCTGGTGACCGCCACCGCCGCCACCAGCACGCGCTGGCGCGTGAGCAGCGGCAGCAGCACGATGCCCGCAAAGAACAGCGCGCAACCCTCCACAGGCGGGTTCTGCAGGTTGAATATCTGCGCGTACAGGGCAATGTTGGCCAGCCACATGCCGCCTCCCAGCAGGGAGAACGCCTCCGCCGTCACGGGGCGCTTGCCGCTGAAGCAGATGTGCAGCACCCAGAACAGCACCATGAGGCCTATGCCCGTGCCCATCTTCACCATGGGCGGTATGAATTCCCAGTTGGCGGAGATCAGCATGATGATGCCGCCCAGCACCAGCAGCCCCGCCAGCGAGCTCAGGCTCACGGCCAGCCACTTGCTGCTCTTGCGCTCCTCCAGGTGGAATCGCTCGATGATGGCATCGCTCTGCGCGGGTGTTATCAGCCCCGCCTCCAGGATGCGCTCTATGTCGGTTCTTTTCATAACAGATGGTTGTTGCTTTATCAACCGTTCCTCCTTGTAGCAGGAACGCACTCAAAGGTCAAGGGAAATGTACTAAGTCAATTATAATTCGACAAAAAATTCAAAAAGGTCGCTTATCTCTG
>JAUNNT010000101.1 GCA_030531305.1 Akkermansia sp. | reverse complement strand
AACCCCGCCCCGCGCGGGGTGGATACACGCCAAAGCTCGCACAAAATACGGCTTGCAATGGGCGGGAAAGGGAGTATAATGGGCGCGTGGGCGTGTACGGCGCGCTCGCGCGAGAGATAGAACCAGAAACTCTTCCTACAGAATTATGAGCATGCTTGAATTTATCCGCAGGAACTCCCTGCTGGTGTTGATAGTGGTGGCCGCGCTGGGCCTGGGCTTCCTGTTCATGGACTACGGCGACAAGGGGAACATGTTCGGCACGAACTTCTACATCAAGGTGCACGATGTGAGCTACGACTACCAGGAGACGGTGAACCTGGGCGAGAACGGCGAGTCCTATCTGCAATCCCTCTACCACACCGCCAGCCAGCAGGTGCGAAACAAGTTCGACGCCAACGAGGACGAGACCATGAGCGACGACGAGCTGGCCGCCATGAACGCCTGGCTGGAGGAACACCAGGAGTACCGCGACTACATGGACTTCATCGGCTCCATGATGCAGGTGATGGCTTTCGGGCAGGCGGACGACTCCAGCGTGAACATGGCGGTGAACCGCGCCATCCTGCACGAGGTGGGCGAGGAGCTGGGCATCCAGCCCTCCAAGGAGCAGGTGGACGCCTACATCAAGGCCATGCCCCCCTTCCAGAAGGATGACGGCACGTTCAACCAGGACCTCTACCACCGCCTCACCGGGTACGACTCCGTGCGCGGGCTCAGCAACAACACCCAGGAAACCGCCTTCCGCAGCGTGGTGGCCGACCTCATCGTCATGGAGTGCCTGAGCAACATCTTCACGGGCGACATGCACTACCAGAGCCAGGCGGTGTCCGCCCTGGTGGACACGGTGTACCAGACGATGCGCGGGAAGAACGCGTGGCTGCCGGCGGGGTCGGTGAGCGAGCCGCCCGCCCCCTCCGAGGAGGACGTCAAGGCGTTCTGGGAGGAGAACAAGGAGGACTACAAGAGCGACGAGCGCCGCATCGTCTCCGTCTACACCCTCACGCCGGAGAAGGACGCCAACGTGGAATCCATGATCGCCATGGCGGACGTGCTGATGGAGGAGCTTTCCAAGGCGGACGGCAAGGGCTTCGACCAGCTGCTGGAGGGCGCCGCGGAGGACCAGGAGTACGAGCCGTTCACCTACAAGACGGCGGACGGCAAGAGCCACACCACCACGCCGCTCTGCAAGCTTTCCGAGGCCCCCGCCGAGCTCCAGGTGGAAGTGGAGCACAACGGCAAGTCCATGACCCTCGCGGAGGTCGCCTTCTCCGAGGTGGACTCCGCTCCCACCGTCCAGCAGTACGAGGAGAACGTCAAGTCCGGCAACCTGGAGCTGCGCGTCAGCATCAAGCAGGTCCGCGGCTACTTCCTCACCAAGGAGAACAAGCTCATCTTCTTCCGCGTGGAGGCCATCGAGGAACCCGAAATCCTTGAGTACGACGCCGCCAGGGAGCGCGCGCAGGCCGACCTGAAGAAGCAGAACGCCGACCACGCCGTGGAGCTGGCCGCGCAGAAGCTGCACGCGGAGATGGAGGCCGCCATCCCGGAGGGCGGGCTGGACGCCGCCTTCGCCAAGGCAGAGGCCGCCGGGGCCACCGTGAAGGAGTTCGGCCCCACCAACATCTCCACCTCCGCGGAGGATCTGCCCAAGGGCGTGGACGCCAAGGCGCTCATCAGCGTGCCCAGCGGCAAGCTCGCCCCGCTCACCGTGCTGCCGGACGGCGCGAGCATCACCGCCGTCACCGGGCGCACCATCGAGAACAGCCCGGACTACGCCGCCGCCAAGTCCTTCCGCGCCATCCCCGCGGAGAACGCGCGCCTGCGCAGCGAAATCTTCATCGACTGGCTGCAGAACACCTACGTGCGCTACAACGTGCTGTTCGCCAAGGAGGTGCGCCTGCACCACTAACCCGCACCCGCCACGGCCATGAGCGCGTTCCCCCCGCAGGGCAAGTTCATCATCGGTAACGAGGCCTGCGAGCGCTTCAGCTTCTACGGCATGCGCAGCATCCTCACGCTGTACATGACCAGCATGCTGGCCATGACCCAGCAGGAGGCCGTGGAGGTGGGCCACCTGTTTCTGGCCGTCATCTACATCCTGCCGCTGCTCGGCGCGTGGATAGCCGACCGCTTCCTGGGGCGCTACCGCACCATCCTGTACATCTCCCTGGTGTACTGCATGGGCAACTTCATCCTGGCGTGCTCCGACTTTGCGGACAGCATCGACACGCGGCGCATCATCCTCTTCATCGGCCTGTTCACCATTGCCGTGGGCACGGGCGGCATCAAGCCCTGCGTCTCCGCCTTCATAGGCGACCAGGTGCAGGACCAGAAGGATTCCAAGATCATGGCGCGCGTGTACGCGGCGTTCTACTGGTCCATCAACCTGGGCTCGTTCTTCGCCTTCCTGGTGATTCCGTGGATTCGGCAGAGCATGGGCTACAGCTGGGCGTTCGCGGTGCCGGGCGTGTTCATGGCCATCGCCACCTTCCTGCTGTGGTGCGGGCGCAAGACGTACCGCCACCGCCAGCCCACGCAGCCGCACTTCCTGCCCTGCCTGCTCACGCGCGTGTTCAAGGGCGCCAAGGCGGCGTGCGAGAAGTTCGGCGCCGCCGCGGTGCAGGAGACCTCGCGCACCGTGCTGGGCATCGTGTCGTTCATTGTGCTGGCGCCCGTGGTGGTGCTGCTGGCGTACTGGGCCAGGGAGGGCGCCACGCAGCTGGGCTCGCTCTGCGGGCTGAGCGAAACCGTCTCCGCCCTCTGCGGGCTGGCCGCCATCATCCTCTACATCATCGCCATCGCGGTGGCGGGGCTGCGCCTGGCCGCCGCCACGGGCCTGCGCGGCTTCATCGGCGTGTCCGGCAGCCTGATCTTCAACCCCGCGCAGGTGACCGAATCCCGCTACTCGCAGGAGGAAATCCACGGCGCGCGAAACATGGTGCGCGTCCTCATCGTCTTCCTCATGATCATCCCCTTCTGGAGCCTGTACGACCAGACGACCACGAGCTGGGTGCTCCAGGGTGCCAAGATGCAGGCGCTGCAGTTCTCGATGTTCGGCCAGGAGTTCCAGTTCGGCGCGGAGGAAATGCAGAGCTTCAACCCCCTGCTCATCATGATCATGGTGCCGCTGGTCACCCTCTGCGTCTACCCGTACATCGGACGCTGGAGCCAGCCCCTGCGCCGCATGGGATGCGGCATCGTCCTGGCCGGCCTCGGCTACGGCGTGGTCGCCTGGCTCCAAACCCGCCTCGACGCCGGTGAGAACCTTTCCATCCTCTGGCAGTGCCTCCCCTACCTCATCATCACCATCTCTGAAATCCTCGTCAGCACCACAGGCCTCGAATACGCCTACACCGCCGCCGGCAAGAACATGAAGAGCATCGTGCTGAGCTTCTTCTACCTCACCAGCACCATCGGCAACTGCCTCATCGTCTACTTCACCTCCATGGTGGACGATCCCGCTTCCGTCCACACCTTCCTCCTCTACGGAACCCTCGCCGTCTGCATCGGCATCGTCTTCATGTGCGTCACCTTCCGAGAGAAATTCAAGGCGGAAGAAGAATAAGGGAATGTACTAGGTACTAT
>JAUNNT010000054.1 GCA_030531305.1 Akkermansia sp. | reverse complement strand
CCAGGCAAGCTGGTGCTGCTACGCCGAGGCTTCGGGCCTCCGAAGCTCCGGCCCTACGGGATTATCTGCGGCGGAGGTGCCAGACCTGGCACTTGCGGTCGGAGTAGTAGAGGCCCTTGTCTGTGACGGCGAGGATTTCGCGGTCGCCGGGGTCGATGAGCTCCTGGAACCGGAACTGGTGGGGGCAGCCGAGGTTGTGCCAGACGATGCCCTTGAGGTCGGAGTACTGGAGCTGGTGCGGATCCTTGGGGGAGATGCGGACCAGGGTGTTCGGGGTGCTGGTGATGATAGACGGCATGGCTAATTAGGATTAGGATGGATTGATGACGTTGATGTCCATTTCGGGGGTGGGGGGAGCGTTGAAGCGGGAGGCGGCTTCGTCTCGTGAGATGGCGCCGCATAGGACGCCTCGGGCGACGAGCTGGCGGTAGCGTTCCGAGTGCTCCGGCACGGCGTAGGCGCCGGGGTCCTTGTCCAGATAGCGGTGGGATGCGTAGTAGGCCTCCCAGCGGGTCTGGGCGTCAGGCGAGACGATGCCGAGCTGCCAGGCGCGGATCATGATGGCTTTCAGGCTGGCGCCGAAGTAGTGCTTGAGCTCCAGCAGCTCGCCGAGCTGCACGGAGTCGCGCGGGGCGTCGCCCAGGGCCTCGAAGAGCGCGGCGCGCGGCACCAGCAGGGCGCCGGCGAAGTGCTGGATGTAGTACTCCTCCTCGCTGCCCTCCTCGGCGTCCAGCTGGGGGAAGAGGATGTGGGCGAGCTCGTGCGCCAGGGTCATGCGCTTGCGGGGCAGGTAGATGGTGTCGTTGAGCCATTGGGCCACGCAGATGAGCGGGCAGCCGTCCAGCTCCGCGGAGAAGCCGTTGAAGGCGAACTCGCGGCTCTCCGCCTCGAAAATCTTGATGCCCTTGCGCTCCAGCAGGTAGCAGAGGTTGGGCAGGGGGCCGAACCCCAGGTCCCAGCGCCGCCGCAGCTCGTCCGCCACATCCTCCATCACATCCGTGTCGCCGGAGAAATCCGGCGCGGCACCCTCGAAGGGGTTGCGGAACGGCGTGTCGGCCCCCACGCGGCGCTCCACCTCGCGGTACAGGTTGAAATGCTCCGTGGCGCCGGCGATGATGGCATCCCGCTCTTTCTGCGGAAGCCCGTAGCTCGCGCGGAACTGTATGTTCTGCAGCGGCTCCATCGGCAGCACCACGTCATCCAGGATGCCCAGCGCCGAGCGCAGCCGCTCCGCCACGTCCGCCCGCGGCTCCGCCTCGCCACGTTCGTAGCGCGCCAGCATCTCGTGCGACACCACCCCGCCAATGGCATCCCGCAGCGCGCGCAGCGACATCCTGCGCACCTTCCGGCGGTTCTTCATCTGGCTTGCAAACGTAGTGTTCATGGGCGTTGTAGCGGGTACAGTTGACAAAGTAGCACATAAAGGCGTGGTTTGTCAACCACAAAACAAAAAAATCTGGGATTTTTTTGTTAAAGGTACTAGGTACAAGGTACTATGTACTATTTGAAAATTCGCCGCGCCGTTCGGCGACGATGTGCATCCGGGCGTGCGCAACTAATCACGCCTGTTCACGCTAAGGGAGGCTCCTCTCCGAGCGTTTTTCGTCCACCCATAAAACTGGATGAGCGCTTTTTTCAAGCGGGTTCATAGGAGAGTTTCCAGATAGATACGGACGGCATTCTGCACGCGCAGGAGGGAAGCGTATTCCATGAGCCTGTTCAAATCCCGCTGTGGCCATGCGGTATAGCGTTTCAGGGCATCTGGCAGGATTTCCGCATCCATCTTGGAGCGGCTGCGCAGCAGGTCGCAGATGGTGCGCTCCGCATCATAGCAGCGCACTTTGTGGCCCAGGTTGTTGATTGCGGTGGTCATTCCCAGGCGGTGCAGCCGCGGGCTCACATAGAAGCACCGAACCGCTCCCTTGAGGCTGGCGGGTAGCGAGGTGTCCGATGGTATGGTGAGCATGAGGCGAAAAGGCGTGCGGTTGGTCAGGCCGTGCAGAAAAAGCGCCGTTTCATGGGAAAGAACGGCGTGCGATGCCACGCGCAGGGTCTCCACCATCTCATCGCGCAAGTCATCCGGCAATGCATACACGCCGTGCCGCACACGCACCACGCTCCCCCGCGCGGCATAGTACGCCAGCAGCGCGCGGGAGATTCCCGCACTCTCCGCCTGCGCCGTGCTAACGGCGTTGCCGTGCCGCCGAATGGCTGCAACCAGCTGTTCCCATTTGCCTCTCATTCCTGCTGCTGGAAATCGTACGCCGCATAGCCCTGCACGTCAAGCCGATTTTTAACATTTGTATCGATTTACTATTTATTTTCGATTTAATTGTAAAAATCGACTTGCGGATTCGCTTCATGTTCTCGCAAGAGACGAGCCGCGCCCTCCCGTTCGTCGCGGTTATTGTTTGGCGACGAGGCGGAGGGCGAGGGAGCGGGTGGGCTCGTCGTCGGCGTCGAGGTACATCTGAGCGGGGGAGACGAGGAGGGAGCCGTTGATTTCCACGGCATCGGCCAGAATGGAGTTCTGCTCGATGAGGTGGAGGACCACGTTGCCGCCCTCGGAAACCTCGGTGAGGCCGCACTCGCGGGCGAAGTCGTTCACGCGGAAGGGGTGGATGTGGCCGTGGAAGACCTCCGGGCGCGGGGCGTCGGTGTAGTGCGCGGCGGCGCTGGCGGCGGTGAACCAGCAGCGGATGCCGTTGCGGCTGCGCACCTCGTTCACGCGCCACTCCAGCTGGTCGGGCGTCATGTCGGTGCGGAAGCGGCGCACACCCTGCGGGGCGGCGGCGTACTCGCGCGCCCAGGCCTGCATGAGCCCGGGCACATTGGTGATGCGGACGCCGTCTTTGGTGGTCTCCGCCCACAGCTGGTTGCACAGGAAGCTCTTCACCTTGTGGACCAGGCCGATGCTGCAGCCGAGGGCCTCCGAGAGGTACTTGAGCTTCCAGGGCTTGTCCACGTCATGCACCAGGCGGCGCAGGATGGCGGAGGAGATGGGCGTGTTGGGGCTGAACACGGCGGGGCGGCGCTGCTTGCGGATGGCGGTGTTGCGGTGCCCGCCCTCGGCAATGTAGAGGTTGCCGAAGCAGATGCGGCAGTTGCCCGCCAGGTCCAGGCAGCTCACCTGGTGCTGCGTGCAGAGCTGCATGGTCTCCGGCGAGATGAACGGGGCCACCACCAGGGGTTCGCCGCGCCACTCGCCCTTTGATTGGATGGTGCGCAGCGTCACCGCCGGGTAGGCCTGCCCCAGCACCACCGCCTCCAGCACGCGCTGCGTGCCGTCCTTCAATTCATACCGCACCAGAAAGCCTTCATGCGTGTCCTCCGTCACCTCGCAACCTGCGGCAAACGGCACCTGCATCAGCGCCTTGCGCACCTCGTCCTTCGCTTCGTCCCTGTATTTCATGGCTGTTTCCTCCCTCCTTGGGAGCGCGCGGAGCGTAACACGACACGCCGATTTTGTCAAGAACTCTCACATGGTGAAACGCTGCCTTGGAGTGCAAAGTTATGCCATCATTCGGCTAATTAGCCGATGATTAGCCGCAGATTGGGCGGTGGGGATTAGAAGTAGGTGTTCACGGCGAACTCGAACTGGTCCATGAAGACATCCTTGATGGCGGAGATGTTGTTGCGCTCGTAGAACAGCAGCACGGCCCGCTTGAAATCCATGGGTTCCACCGTGCGGTAGGAGAGCGGGCAGTACCCGTGAGCCAGCAGCATCGCGTTGGAGGCCAGGCGCGCCGTGCGCTTGTTGCCGTCGCTGTACGGCTGGATGTAGGATATCAGCGCCAGCGCGAGCAGCGCCTTGCCGAACACGCACGCCGTGCCGTTCACCAGGCGGCATGCGGCTTCCAATTCCCGGCGTATCTGCGTGTCGTTGTCCAGCGGGCGGTAGTTGGTGCCGCCGATGCCCACGCCATAGGTGCGGATGAGGTTGTCCACGCCCAGGTACTTCACCAGCTGCGTGTGGATGCGCGAGATGTTCTCCACGGCCAGCCCCCGGAACTCCCCGGGGTGCTGCATGATGTCGTCGAGCGCGTCCTTGTGGTTGAGCAGCATCGTCGCCTCGTCGCGGGTCCTGCCGTCTGCCGTCTTCTGTTCCTCCAGCAGACGCTCCGTCTCCAGCAGCGTGTAGGTGTTGCCCTCAATCTGGCTGGACTTCCAGCTCAGGTCGACTCCGAGGCGCTTCATCTCCTTGAGCCTGGCCTCCGGCGGCATGCCCGCCACGCGGCGCTGATACTTCGACTGAAGGGAACGCAGGTGCCTGCGCTCCGCCGCCGTGAACAAGTCCACCCCGGGCAGCACGCGGGCTGTCAGGTCGGGATTGTACTGCGTGCGCGCCTCGCGCCCATCCGCCTCCCGGCTGAAATACGCTTCCAGATCCACCCTTTCCAGCAGCAGGCTCTCCGCGGCCAGGCGGTACCGTGTGGCGCGGGCACGCCCGCTCACCTCCACTTTTCCCGCTGCCGCCAGACGCTGCAGCGCGCGCTTCAGCGTGGCGTCGCTCACCGGCTCCGGCAGCATGCCCGCCAGTTCCGTGCGCCCCACCTCACTACAGAGCGCCAGCTTGTCCAGGATGATTTCGTCCTTTTTCATAGTATCGGCTCATTTTCGACACCAATTCGGCTCAAATTTATCAAAATTGCCCCGATTTGCAAGCGAATTTTGCAAAATTTGAGCCGATTCGCCCTAAAAGTGGACAATTTGTAGACAAATCCTGCCGTTTGTACATAAATTGTCCAATTCTGGCAATATTCGACACAAATTCGCTTGACCCGCGCGCCGTACAGGTGTACGGTGCATCCGTTCACCTGTACGGAAAATATGAAAAGGACAGCAGAAGACGAGCTTTTGGAGATAGGGCGCAAATGGCTGATGCGCGGCGGTGTTCGCGGGCTGAGCGTTCGCGGCATCTGCGCGGAGGCGGGAGTGAGCCCCGGCACGTTCACCACGCACTTCCGCACGCTGGGAGAGTTTGCGGACCGCCTGCTTGCGGAGTGGTACGAGCCGCTGAAGGCGGCGGTGGCGAGCCGCCGCCGGGCGGGCGGGAACGCGCTGGAGCGCCTGCGCGCGGAGCTGCACGCGTCCGCGCATTTCTTCCATGAGAACGCAGCGGTGATGATGCAGCTCATCATCGATGCGAGCCGGAGCCAGGAGAACGTGCAGCACCTGCTGCACGCGGCGCGCCTGACGCACATGAGCTGGCTGAGCGAGGCCATAGCGGACGCGCAGCGCGAGGGCTACATCGTGCGGGAGCCGGTGGAGCGCGTGATGCTGTACCTTTTCGGCGCCATCAACTTTCCCTGCCTGCTCTACCAGCTGATGCCGGAGGAGGGGCTCCCCGAGGACGCCGGGTTCTTCCAGGTGATGGAGGGCGCGGCGGACGAGAAATCCGCGCTGCAACGCCTGGATTGGGCGCTGCAGGGCATCATGATTAAAAAATAACACACCCCGCACCATGAAGAGAATCATCATACCCGCCGTTATCGTCGCGCTCGCCGCGGGCGGCATTTGGTACGCATCCGGCGGCACGGAAACACCGCGGGAAATCGTCCTGAGCGGCAACGTGGACATCCGCAGCGTCAACACCTCCTTCCGCGTGGGCGGCAGGCTGGCGGAACTCGCCGTGGACGAGGGCGACCGCGTGAAGAAGGGCGACATCCTCGGCCGCATCGACCCCGAGCCGTACCGCATCGCCGTGCACCAGGCGGAGGCCAATGCGGAAATCGCCCGCACCGCCATCGCCGCCGCGGAGCAGCAGGCCAACGCCGCCAAGGCCGACCTGGACCTGCACCTCGCCGGTTACCGCCAGGAGGAAATCGACCAGGCCAAGGCCACTCTGGAAGCCCAGATCCCCGTGCTGGAGAACGCCAGGAAGGACTACGACCGCATGAAGTCGCTCATCGGCAACGGCGCGGTGTCGCAGCAGATGTACGACGCCGCGGAGAACGCCTTCACCAGCCAGCTCTCCACTGTGGCCGCCGCGCGCGCCAAGTACGACCAGGCGGTGCGCGGATTCCGACAGGAGGAAATAGACCTCGCCAAGGCCAACTACTCCGCCGCCGTCGTGGCCGTGGAGGAGGCCCGCGCACGCTCCCGCGCCGCCGACGCCCAGCTGGAGCAGGCACGCCTCAACCTCGCCGACACCGACATGCCGTGCCCGTCCGACGGCATCGTGATGACCCGCACGGTGGAACCCGGCACCATGCTCGCCGCGGGCACGCCCGTGCTGGGCATCTCGCTGCGCAACCCCGTGTGGGTGCGCGCGTACATCGACGAGGCCCTGCTGGAGCGCGTGCAGCCCAACATGCAGGTCACCGTCACCACGGACGGCGGCGGCTCGTACACCGGCACGGTGGGCTTCATCTCGCCGCAGGCGGAGTTCACCCCCAAGACCGTGGAGACCGCGGACATCCGCACCACGCTCGTGTACCGCCTGCGCATCGTGGTGCAGGACCCCGAGGGCAAGCTCAACCAGGGCGCGCCCGTGAGCGTGCACCTGCCCGCACAGGACTAGCCCCTCCGCGCCATGCTGGCGGAAATTTCAGATTTGCACTACCGCTTCAAGGGGGAGGACACGGAAGCCCTCGCCGGGGTGTCGCTTGACGTGCGGCCCGGCGAAATCCTGGGGCTCATCGGCCCCGACGGCGCCGGCAAGACCACCCTCATGCGCGTGATGGCCGGCGTGCTCAAGGCCGCTTCCGGAAACATCTCCATCCTGGGCGGCGACCCCATCGCCGACCACGCCGCGCTCAGCCGCCGCGTGGGATACATGACCCAGCGTTTCAGCCTGTACGAGGACCTTTCCATCGAGCAGAACCTCACGCTCTACGCCGCCCTCCACGGCATCTCCCGGTCGGACGCCGCCACCCAGGGCGCGGAGCTGCTGGAAGCCGCGGGACTCTCGCGCTTCCGCCCGCGCCCGGCGGGAAAGCTCTCCGGCGGCATGAAGCAGAAGCTCGCGCTCATCTGCGCCATGTTCGGTTCCCCGGAGCTCATGCTGCTGGACGAGCCCGGCGTGGGCGTGGACCCGCTCTCCCGCCGCGATTTGTGGAAGCTCGTGGAACGCGCGCGCGGCGCGGGCCGCGGCATCGTCTGGGCCACCGCGTATCTCGACGAGGCCGCCAAGTGCGACCGCGTCTGCATCCTGCATGAGGGCCGCGTGCACTACCTCGGCCCGCCCGACGGCATCCTGGCCGACCTGCGCGGGCGCGTGTTCTCCCTGCATGCGGGCGCGCGGAACCGCCTTTCCGTGCTGCGGCAGATGCAGGCGCGCGACGACGTGATGGACGCCATGATCGAGGGCGCGGACGTGCGGTTCATGCTGCGCGCGGGCGCATCCGCGGATGCCCTGCCGGAGGGCGCGGCGCCCGTGGAGCCCAACTTCGAGGAGGCGTTTATCAACCTGCTCGGCGGCAGCGTGCAGAAGGCCGAGCACCGCGAGCCCGACCCGCCGCTGCCCATCCACGATGCCACCTCGGACGGCGTCATCGTCACGGACGGCCTGACCAAGCGCTTCGGCGATTTCGTGGCCACCGACCACCTGACCATCAACGTGAGGCGCGGGGAGATTTTCGGGCTGCTCGGCGCCAACGGCGCCGGAAAGACCACCGCTTTCCGCATGATGTGCGGCCTCATCACGCCGTCCGACGGCAAGGCGGAAATCCTGGGCATCGACCTCCGCAAGGACCCCCGCAAGGCTCGTGAGCACATCGGCTACATGGCGCAGAAGTTCTCGCTGTACTCGGACAACTCCGTGCTGCAGAACCTGCAGTTCTTCGCCACCGTGTACAACCTCAAGGGCAAATACAAGGATGAGCGCATCGCCCGCGCCATCGACCGCTACACGCTTTCCCCCTACCTGCACCGCAACGCGGGCGCCCTGCCGCTCGGCGTGAAGCAGCGCCTCTCCATGGCATGCGCCACGCTGCACGACCCCGAGTTCCTGTTCCTGGACGAGCCGACCTCCGGCGTGGACCCCTTCGCCCGCCGCGCGTTCTGGGAGGAAATCAACGAGATGTCCGCGCGCGGCGTCACCATCATCGTCACCACCCACTTCATGGACGAGGCGCAGTACCTGCACCGCATGGTCATCATGAACAGCGGCAAGGTCATTGCCCACGGCAGCCCGGAGGAGCTCAAGGCCGCCGTGGCCACGCCGGAGCTGCCGGAGCCATCCATGGAGGACGCCTTCATCCACTACATCCGAATCGGGAAAGGAGATGCATCGTGAACAGGCTCGCTGCACTCGTCATGAAGGAGAGCCGGCAGATTTTGAAGGATCCGTCGAGCATCATCCTGGCCTTCGTCATCCCGGTGCTGATGATTTTGCTCTTCGGGTACTGCATCAACTTCGATTCCTCGTACACCTCGGTGGCGCTGGTGCTGCAGGACGAGGCGCCCGCCGCGCACAGCCTGGTGGAGCGCCTCACCGGCTCCCCCAACTTCCACTGCACGCGCGCCGCCGGGCACGACGACGCCATGCGGATGCTCCACCGCGGCGACGTCAACGCCGTGCTCGTCATCCCCGACGACTTCTCGCGCGGGGTGGAGAGCGGGGCGGGGGCGCGCATGCTGCTGGTGAGCGACGGCACGGTGCCCAACACCGCCAACTTCACCAACCTGTACGTGCAGAGCGTGTACGCCGCGTGGGCGCAGGAGCGCGGGCACGCGGGCGGCATCGCCGTGCAGCCCTCGTACCGCTTCAACCAGGCCGCCGTGAGCCGCAACTACGTGCTGCCCGCGTCCATCGGCGTGGTGATGTCGTTCATCGCCACGTTCCTCACGGCCATGGTGGTGGCGCGCGAGTGGGAGCGCGGCACCATGGAGGCCATCCTGGCGTCCTCCGCCTCGCGCACGGAGTTCATCCTCTCCAAGCTCATCCCGTACTTCGTGCTGGGCATGGGCGCCATGGGCATCTGCCTGCTCAGCACCACGCTCATCTTCCACGTGCCGGTGCGCGGGCCTCTCTGGATGGTGTTCGCGGAGGCCGGGCTCATGCTCTTCAGCGTGCTGGCGTTCGGGCTGCTCATCTCCACCCTGGTGCGCAACCAGTACACCGCCTCGCTCATCTCGCTGCAGGCGTCCATCCTGCCCACCATCCTGCTCTCCGGGTTCATCTTCGAGCTCTCCAGCATGCCGCAGTGGATTCAGGCGGTGAGCTACCTCATCCCCGCGCGGTACCTCTCCCGCTGCCTCACCTCGCTCTTCCAGGCCGGCGTGGTGCCCTCCGTGATGTGGTTCAACACCGTCGCGCTCGCCGTCTCCGCCGTGTTCTGGCTCGGCCTCGTCTTCCTCGCCACTCCCAAGCGTCTCGACCAATGAGCATCCTCGTCCACATCATCGCGCTTATCCGAAAGGAGCTGCAGGAGCAGTTCCGCACCCCGCGCAACATCATGGTGCTCATCTTCCCCGTCGTCATGCAGTGCCTGCTCTTCCCCTTCATGGTCACCATGGATGTCACCGACTGCCCCACCGCCATCCTCAACGAGGACGGCGGCGCCGCCTCCCTGGAGCTGGTGCAGCGCATCCAGGCCGCCCCGTACATCACGAGAACCGTCCGCGCCGACGGCGCCGCGCAGCTCCGCGAGTGCATCGACTCGCAGGACGTCATGGTCGGCGTGCACATCCCCGCCGACTTCTCGCGCCGACTCGCCCGCGGAGAGAATGCCGACGTGCAGGTGATTTGCGACGGACGCCGCTCCAACAGCTCGCAGATTGCCGCCGGGTACATCACCTCCATTGCAAGCCAGATGACCGCCGAGCGGAACGGCGCGAATGCCGCCGCCGCGCCCGCCGTGCGGAACCTCTACAACCCGGCGCTCGACCCCAAATGGTTCCTCCTGCCGTGCCTCTTCGGACTGCTCGGCATGCTCACCACGCTCAACATCTCCTGCATGTCCATCGCAAAGGAGCGGGAGGCCGGAACCTACGAGCAGCTCTGCGTCACCCCCATGAGCCGCTTTGAGCTGCTCATCGGCAAGACCGTCCCCGCCGTGCTCATCGTCCTGGGGCAAGCCGTCATCATCCTGCTCATTGCGCGCCTGGGCTTCGGCGTGCCCCTCCACGGCTCCATCCCCGCCTTGTTCGTCGTCGTCGGCATGTACTCCATGGCCCTGGCCGGAATCGGATGCGCCATCTCGTCCTGCTGCTCCACCCAGCAGCAAGCCTACATCGGCATGTTCTGCTTCATCATCCCCGCCCTCCTCATCTCAGGCTTCGTCTCCCCCGTGGAAAACATGCCCTCCCTCCTCCAATACATCGCCACCGTCGACCCCCTCTACTACCTCTTCACCGCCACCCGCGGCATCTTCCTCAAAGCCTACTCCTTCCAAGACATTTTCTCTCCGCACATTATAGCGTTCGCTATAATTGGCGCTACGAACCTAATCTTGGCCTACCTCATGCTCCGCCTCAAAAAGGACTAAACACCGCCTTTACCCATACAGGGCAAAGGCGGCAATTAGGATTAGGACGAGGATTAAGATTAGGACATCACAAATATGCGCGCCTAACGCCGCGGTCCGACCTCACCTTACGCCCGCGATACTCCCGAAAAAAATGGCTTGACAAAGAGTGGTGGCGGTGCGAATATGTCCTTGCACACGTGGAACGCCTTTCGAGGTCGCTGCGTTGCCGTAGCGAACAAATCCACATATTTCGGCCCGGCGTGGGGAAACTCATTCCGGGCCACCTTTTTACCAAGATCCATGCCGCAGCGATATTCAAAGACCCATGACGAATTGGCATACCTGCTTGTTTCCCGCGGCATGGGAAGCGCAAGTGGATTGAGCGACGACGAGCTGCGCAAGACCATCAGCGGGCGTCTTGCCTCCGTCAACTACTACCGCATGTCCGCGTACTGGTACCAGTTCAGAAGGCCGCTTGCTTTCCAACCGACAAAGCGCGCGAAAGCATTCCGCCCCGGCACGTGCTGGGAATGGATATGGGCGTACTACCAGTTCGACCGCCGCCTGAGCCTTCTGCTGTTCGAGGCGATATCCAGAATCGAGGTGGCGTTGCGCGAAAAGGTGGTTGCACACCTCTCGGCCCTGTCGCCGGAGAGCCCGAACGCCCAGAATGACCTTCATCTGTACCGCAAGGGATTCAAGGTCGCGAAGCAGGGGAAGCGCGGGGGCGTCCACCGCTCCCATTTCATCGAGCTGATGGAGAAAGTCAATGCCGCATACCGGGCCAGCGGCAGCATGGCGGCACACCACTACATCCATGAAAAGCACATCACGGATGCAACATTCCTCCCCATCTGGGTATTCATGGAGTTTGCCACGTTCGGCAATCTAAGCGTGCTCCTCTCCGCGGGGCTGAAGATGGAAACGGTGGCTGCCATTGCGGCGGAGCTGGGTTTTTCCTCCAGTGAATTCTTTGTGTCGGCCATTTCTCTCCTGCACCGCGTGCGCAACGAATGCGCACACCAGGGACGCGTGTGGAACAGGCATTGGGTGCAAAAGCGCGCGAACGGCGCCGTGGCACCCATCCTGAAAGCTCCAGAACGCCCGGCATGGAAGTATCAGGCCCCGCCCGACGAGCCGTGGGTAATGGCGGAGGACACGGAGGAGGACTGCCTGCTCCAGTCGCCCGTTTGCACAGCCACCGCCATCCTCCTGTGCCATCTCATGCTCCGAGCCATTGCTCCCGACAACACCTGGCGCACCCGCCTATTCGCTTTGTTCAACGCATGCCCCATTCCCGGCATAGCCCAGGAAGTAGGTTTCGCCACACCCCACTGGCAACAGCATCCCCTGTGGCTGTAATCAGCTACGCCTCTCTGCATGGGGGATGGCCTCTCCCGCATACCATGCCACGGGACCCCGTCTCCGCTCGGTGGATTAGTATCAAGCCTTGCAAAAACAAAAAAACTGGCGCAGAAAATTCCACGCCAGGCTATTACTTATCAGCAAATATCTATCTATTAACCATCATATTTTGTCATTTACTCATTTATCTTTGGATGGAAGTATGAACCATAATCTATCTATTTCAACCCCATGGTCAATTTCGTACAAGCGCCTTATTTTATTAACATCAGAACATGAATCAACAAATATATCACCTCTAGGCGACCTCACCAGAATTTTATAATGAGTCGGCGAGATTTCAGCGCGAGCCACAAGCACGTTATCATATTTCAGTTGTTTGAGATAACAATCTACCCATATGGGAAGCTTTTTGCATCTCACGCCTAATATCACGCCTTTTAGATATCCCATCAGCCCTTTGTAATATGGGCATCCATCTTTCCACACTATATCCGTATGCTTTTTAGACGAACATAATGCATCAGCAACTTCGATGCGCACTTCATTTTCAAAAGACCACTCCTTACCCTTATGAATTGAAGCCTCTCGCTTCATGCGCATATATATATCTATTTCCTTTTCATATTTCCAATTTCTAATTGAAGGTTTCTCGTCTGTGTATTCAATGGGAAAAATAGCGCGCGCATTGTTTTTATCATTATCAGCCATTTCCTCTCCTCGCGTAAGGAAATGCACAGGAACATCAAAAACCAAGCAAACCCCTTGATGTTTGTCAGCATAATGACCCCACATAGATGGACTTGACATCATTGTAGAAAAACATATAACGAGGGGAGGTTCTTCTTTTATATATGAATCCCACGTTGATTTTTCGCAGGCTTTTTTTATAAAGTCACTATACGGAGCATCTGGCTCCGGATGCTGTATTGAACCCTCAAAAGGGTCATTTGCTTCACTAATCGCAGTTAACTTTATCAGGCCTGAACTCAATATTTTATCGAGTGTTTCCGCCTTCGTGTAATAATACAGTCTAATTGTTTCGTCCTTCATCGTATTACATAATTGAGTTTCTTTCCCCACGCCGCTGCCCAACTGTTGGGCGGCTATAAACGTGAAGCAAAGGGCTTTCTAACACGTCTCCATGTTTTGTTCAAGAACTTTTTTATTATGTATTACAGTAATATCGCATGTAATCTCTTATCTTTCAAAGACGTGTTAAAAAAATTATTTTTTTGAACTTTTTTCTCAGCCTCTCACCGCGTCCTCCTGCGGCGGGCGGCGAGAGCTGCCAGCGCCAGCAGGGAAAGCGTGCTTGTGGCCGGTTCGGGTATTTGCTTGGAGAAGTACAGCGTGGTGGTGGAACCTTCCTGTTTGGTGGTGTAGTAGCCGTCCAGGTAATGCTCGCCATCCACCGTGGCCACCACACGCAGTCCGTTTACATCGTAGCGTGCGCCATCCTTGAATGCTATGGAGAATGCCTGGGCATTACCGATGGTTCCTGCAAGGCCGGTCAGATCCAGCCAGAGGTCGCTGCCGGTAAGCGTGACATTGGAGAACAACTCGCTTGTCAGGGCGACATACGACACGTCATGGCCCAGCCTTACCCACGCATCGTCTCCTGAGCGGTAGAACAGCGCGTCGCCCAAGCTCATCACAGGTGCTGCCGCCTCAGTGTTGGTGTCGTCCAACCAACCATGCGTGGCCACCATATCGAGCCATGCTGCATCATCCGTGATGCGCGTGTCGGACGAGATGTCCACGTTAACCAGATACATGGTGGTGTTTTCTCCCACCTCAATTAGCGAGTGGCTGATTGTCATGTCCTTAATGGTGTAGTTTGCGAAAGTTGTCATGCTCATGTTTTTCAACTTGCCCTTGCCATCTACGCCATGCAATTCTATTTCAGAAATATCTGTGTCTGCCCCAATCTGCAAACTATTGCTGTCCTTGGAACGCATACTCACCTTCTCCCCAATGTTAATGGCGCTTGCCTGTATGCTGCTTCCTTCTGCTAGTTTCATCGTTCCCGAAATGTTCAAATCAAAATTTGCAATCAACCTGCCACCCTCGCTTACTGCGATATCTCTGTATGTTGAAGCTGCGTTGGTAAGCGTAACTGTGTGTGAGCCAATCACCACATCGCCCTCAATCAGCTTGTTGCCGATAGTGATATCTGCCGTGGCGGTAATGGCGGCATTGGTGATGGAGAAGTCCGCGTTGTATGTGGTGTACGAAGTATTTTCTGCCGTGGTGATGATGCTGCCGCCGCTATTTTTGCCGGTAAAGCACACACCTTTGCCCGCGATGGCGAAGATGGCATCTTCATCCAGCAGCACTCCCACAGCGCTGGATGCCATCCACATGCTGTCCTTGACAGTGACTTTGCCTCCGCCGTGGATGCGCAGCGTGCCGATGGACTTGCCGCCGTCGCTCAGATCAACATCTTTACCCACGTTCACGGTGCCACAGACATCCACCGTGCCCGAGGTGAGGGTCAGGTTGTTGCTGGTGGTCAGTAAGCCATCGACTTTCACCTCCAAGTGAGCGTCTGTTCCGTTGAGTCGGATCTTCTGGGAGGAGACTTCGGTATCAATCACCAAAGCCATCTTGGCGTCGAGACCGATGATTTGACTGGGAAGAAGGGTAACCGCGGCCTCGCCTGCAATAGTGAGGGTATTACTGCTCCAACCAGAAATGCTGCTGATGGTGGTGGCCTTCACAGCTTTCACGACACCTGATTCCCCGACAATGAATATGTCGATGTCTGCACCCTCCCTGTCGGTGGTAATGGTGGTGTTGTTTGCCAGCATCACGGTGGAGATAGTCGCATGCTGGCTCTGGGCCAGCTTCCAAGCGGCATCGTAGCTCACTGCATTAGCGTTGTTCACATACAGCGTGGTGTAGTCCACCGCGCCAGTGCTCAGCACAAACTGTCCCTGCTCGTTGAGAGAGCTGGATTGAGTGCCGTAGGTGAAGTTAACACCTTCCGCCTGCAAAAGTTTGCCCCCGTTGGAGATCTTAACTACCTGCACAGTACCGCTGGCCTCCTTAAAGAAGCCATTACCTTCACCTATGCCTTCACCGCCGATGTAGCAGGGCCCGCTGGAAGGAGAGAGGGAACTTATATCGTACACCCCTGCGAGGGACAGCACGCCATCTTGAAGGTCTATGACGTGCTCGATGACATTGGAGTTACCGCTCACCGTGGTGATGCCGCCTGTGACTGACAGCGTGCCAGTGTAGGAGGTCAAGGAGTTTAGGGAAACGTTGGCATTCTCTCCTACGATCAAATTGCCTGTCCCAGAAAGAGCGGTTATGGTAACCACGTCTGTATTGCCCTCCACGCCTGTGATGGTGAGAGTGTAGTTGTCCAAACCTGTGATGGATTTGATAGTTGTAGCCTCTGTCGCGCATAGAGAGCCGCTGGCACCTGTAAGCGAAAGAGCAAAAGATGCCCCCTCCTTGTCGGCGATGATGGAGGCTCCCTGTGCCAACGTAACGGAGGCTACCATTGCTCCATGAGCATCGGCAGCAGCCCAAGCGTTGCTGAACTTTTCGGAACTTGTGTTCACGTAAAATCTGGTGTAGTCCGTTACGTTACTCGTGAAGTAATAGGTGCCGATTTCTTCCTCCTGTACAAGCGCGCCCGTGGTGCTAACGGCCTTAAAGCCAACACCCGCAGTAGCACTTTTGATGGCGTAGTATGAAGAATCGATGTATTTCTTGAAACCCTGCTGATTGGCCTCGTCTGTCCAAGTGGCGTAGCCTTTCTCACGTAGCTCGTACTGGGTGGCGTCGGTGGTGTCGAACGTGTAGATGCCATTCAGGGTGACTGTACCCACATTGTTGACGATTGCGCCCGCCAGATTGAAGGAGGATGTACTGTCCACGCCCAGCGTGAGCACGCCGTAGTTCTGCACGCCGGAGAGCGTGCCGGTTACGGCCTTCACCATGGCGGTGGTGTTGGCGGGGCTCTTGTCGGTCGCGTACGGCTGCGTGCTCAGCAGGATGCTGCCCGTGCCGTCGCCCGCAGTAATGTCCTCAATGGTCAGCGCAGCAAACGTGCGGTCCTCGCCCCAGTAATTGCCGCCGGAGATGCGCACCGTGGTACCGTCTTTCACGGACACCTCGGCAATCCCGGCGGTCACGGGTTTCTCACCCTCGGCGGTGATATTCACCTGACCGTGCTCGTCATCCAGCAGGGTTGAGCCGGTTTTGCCGTTGTTCGTATAGAACCAAAGGTCGTCGCCGATGGTTCCGCCATGATCAGAGGTGCCGCCGTTCCATGAGACTGTTGCAAATGACTGTGGTAGAGTGAAGCCCATGGCGGTGATGGCAGCGCAGAGAGCGACGAAAAGCTTTTTAGGAAGATGAGGTTTCATGATGGTAAGACGACTTCTAGGGAGGATGCGGAGATAGGCGCAACCCCTTTCAAAAGTAGTCTACTCCTTCGGTATGGGTATGAGACACCCGCCAATCAGCGTGGCTTCAAATGTTATCGCGTGCTACACTACGCCCCGAACAGCCCTATCACGCCTTGGCTGCCCACATGCGGTAGCCTTATGCGGCTTACTGGCGCGCCATTGAAGATTTTTTCAAAAACTGCTTGACTACCCATACCGAATACGGAAGCCATGAAGACGAAAGAGACTAACGAAATCGATAGCGCGGCACTGGAAGTGTTGCGGAGTACAGGCATAGATGTGCTGGAGGCGGCGTTGGTGGCCAAGGAAGCTTTGGAGTGCGGGCGGGGACGGGTGAAGAGGGCGCGGGAGTGCGTGCGGCTGGGGGCGGAGGAGATGCGGAAGCGGGAAAGGACGGTGACGTTTGCCAAGGCGGTGGAAACGGCGTTGGAGGATAGGAAGCGGAAGGGTCTAAGGGCGCGGTCGATTGTGGACTTCAGGTATCTCTGCAAGCGGATGATGAAGATGAATCCGGGATTGGCGGAGCGGCGGATGCGGAGTGTTACGTCGGAAGATTGCCGGAGGTATCTGGAAACGGCGTTCGGCGGAAGCGCGGCGCAGTACAGGAAGGCGCGGGCGATATTGAGCGGGGTGTTTTCCTCGGCCATCAAGCATGATTGGTGCGACTCCAACCCGGTGGCGCGCGTAGAAGTGCCGGAGGTGGTGGAGAAGCCGATAGAGCCGTTGACGATTGAGGAAGTGGAGCGTTTGGAGGCGGCGGCGCAGCTGCCGGAACACCGGGACATGCAGCTTTCATTGCACCTGATGCTGTACTGCGGCATCCGTCCCACGGAGGTGAGCCGGATTGATCCGGAACGCGACATCGACTGGCAGAACCAATGCGTGGTGGTGCGTCCCACGACATCCAAGACGGGCGGCGGGCGCGTGGTGCCGCTTCGCTGCGGGAACATCGACGCCCTGCGGCACGACATCCCACGCCGCTGGGTGCAGCGCTGGCGCGCCCTACGCAAGGCGGCGGGGTGGAGCAAGGAAACAGCCCACCCCTGGCGGCAGGATGTTTGCCGCCACACGTTCGCCACCTACCACGCCGCGCATTTCCGCAACTTCCCCGCCCTCCAGCTCGAAATGGGACACCGAGATTCCAGCCTGCTGCGTACGCGATACGTGTACGCGGGGAACAGCACCGAAGCGTCAGCCCTGCGCTATTTCCGTGTCTAACCTCGGAATTAGGATTAAGATTAGAATTAGTCAACAATCATTTTGCATTTTTCTGAAAAAAT
>JAUNNT010000053.1 GCA_030531305.1 Akkermansia sp. | reverse complement strand
GTGGTGTCTTCCCCCATGGGGAGCATTTCCTGGTAAACAAAGGGAGGTGTTGCCATAACGCGGTCATTCTACCCCTTCTTCCCCGGATTTGCGAGTCTAAAAACACGTTTCCCCGCAAATGGGGATCACTGCCCGGTTTGCGGTGCAGTGAGTTCCTGCTGTATCTCGAAAGGCAGATTGTTGCCGGGGTGCTTGCGGATATCGTCTTCCACAATGTCTCCGATATCCAGCGGCGTATCCGTGTGTATCCCGCACAGCTTCAGGATGGTGGCGAACAGTTGCCCCTGGGCCATCGGCTTGTCCTTGACCGCGATGATTTGTTTCACCAGTTCCGGGTTGCGCTCGATAAACTTGTCGGAGAACCATATAAACGCAGCCACGCGCCGCAGAACGGGGTTGTCGTCATCCCCATGGTGCCACTTGCCGTTTTCCCCCATGCCTTCAGCGTGGTCGGAGCAGAATATCAACACGGCGTTCTTGTCTTTCAACCCCGCTATCATCTCACTGTACATGGCATCCAAGGCGAGTATGCAGTTGTCGTAGTCGTTGATGATTTTCTCGGCGGATGCATCTCCGTCGTATGTGGCGAACTCCTTGTCGTGCACGTACGGGTAATGCCCGGTGCCGTTCTGGAAAAGGATGAAATGCTTGCCCGCCGCCGGCAGCGAGCGCACAAAATCAGCGGCCACGCCGGCAACGGGACCTCTCAGGGGATGGGTCGAATCGAGATAGGTGCCGATGAGAGGCTTGTTGCGGCGGGTCATGCTCATGTCGCCGGCATTTTCTGTGATGTATGTGCAGATGTAGCCGTGTTTGCGGAGAATGGAGAGGAAAGACGAGCGCAGCCTCGGGCTGTCGGCAATCAATCCCGTCATGATGCCGCACAGGCATTTGTCCGTGGCCGCGCCGTAGGAAAGCATGTGCGGCAGGCTGTACAGGTGGGGAATCTCCGCAAGTCGCGGCGTGGTCTGCCTCGCGTAGCCGTTGAGGCGCAGATGGTCTGCGCGGATGCTCTCCCCCACAGCCAACACGCAGATGATATCCTTTTCCGGCTCTTCCTCCCGGGAGGGAGCCGCCGCCGATTCCACGAACTCTGCGACGGTGAAATGTCTCACCAGTCCTTTCCTGAGCGTTTGAAGGTGGCTGTATGGTTTGCGGTAGTTGCGCGTCAGCATTTCAAACGGCGGCCTCTCGTGGTCCAGATGGAAGAACGGATGCCAGCGTATCGTGACGTCCGACAGGGTTGCCACCATTCTAGCGGAAACCTCGCTTCCCTCGCCCAAAATGCGGAAAAACACAATCGTCGGCAACATGAACACGATGCCGAAACACGCAGCCATCCCCGCGAGACATGCGAGTTTGCCCCATTTCCCCCATTTGGAGATCAGCTTGAGGGATAGCCGGCGGAATGCCTCGAACAATCCCCAATTCAACACCATTAGCCCTGCAAACACGCAAATGTTTCGCACCGTGAAAAATGCGGAGGCTTCTTCCGTGTTTGTTTCCAGAGTGGCAGACACCATATCCGGCGTGAAGCCATATCCGAACTCCCGGCTGGCCATGGAGAGAATCGTGAACAGCGCACAGCAGAGCATGTACAGGGGAAACCCGGCATACTTCAAATGCGTGCAGCACCACAGGAACGCATAGGTCAATATGGTCGCGTACAGCTGGAGGACAACGCCACCCCATCCAACCCCTAGGAAGAAAGTCGGATTATAAAGGGCAGCAAAAATGTAGGCGATGAGCCATGTGAAGACTATGCTTGTCCATCTACCTGTCATTTGTTTCCTGATTATACTGCGCACTCCCCGCCTATTTTACAGGCCCGGAATGGGCAAGTCAAGGAAAACAAAAAAGACTGGGCGGCGGGGGAAGCAAACGAAACCTCAGCCCTACGCTGTTTCAGCGTTTGATTTTGGATTGGGGATGTAAGATTTGGGATTTTGCCCTGGGGGCATCAGCCCTGTTTCATGCCGATGCGGGTGAGGCGGCGCCAGACGCCCTCCAGGGGGCCGTACTTGAAGCGGCCGAGCCACCAGGTGAAGAAGGCGGTTTGCGCGGCAAAGAACACCAGGCCGATGAGCACGCGGTCCGCCGCGGTGGTGCTGGTGCCCCAGCCCAGGCCGTACCGGAAGAACAGCAGGGTGAGGATGATGCCCTGGGTGATGTACGCGGTGAGCGTACAGCGCCCCACGGAGTACAGCGGGCGCAGGAGGCTCTGCAGGCACGGGCGGTCGTACAGCCACGCCAGCAGCGGGATGAAGCAGCAGACGGTGGCCACCTGGCGCCAGTTCTGCACGTAGCCGTGGAAGGCATCCGGCACGGCGGCCTCCACGCACAGCATCACGGCCATGAAAACGGCGCCCCAGGCGGCGATGCGCGGCAGATGCCGCGCGCGCGGCTGCTCAAAGATGCGCAGGCGCCCGGTGACGGTGCCGAGCATGAACATGGCGAGCGTGTAGAACAGGCGCCCGGAGTCCCACTGGTACTGCGCCTTCCACACCAGCCACTTGGTGGAGTTGTCGCGCATGGCGTCCCAGAGGGAGGCGGGGTCCACGGCGGGATCGTGCGGCGGCTCCACCCAGGTGCCAACGTAGCGCTGAACCGCCTCCATGAGCGGCACGGGCTGCACCAGCAGCAGCACGCACGCCAGCAGTATCCACTTGGTGCGCACCTTGTGGTACAGAACCGGCACAAAGCCCGCCAGCGCGAAGATCATCAGGATGTCCGACCGGTAGAACGCGTTGTGGATGACGCCGAACAGGAGCAGCAGCACCAGGCGCCAGCAGAACCGCCCCCGGAAGTCGATTCCCTTGGCCTCCGCGTGGTCCATCTGGAAGAAGAAGCTCAGCCCGAACAGGAAGGAGAACATCAGGAACCCGTTGCCCAGGAAAACGTAGTTGAACAACCACCACGCCACCGAATCCGCCGCGCCGTCCCCGTCCACATGCTGCGCACCATAGGCCACCACGCAATGCGCAAGCAGAATCAACAGCAGCGCCGTGGCTCGCACTGCATCGATGCTCTTAATCCTCTGTGACCCGGCCATGAGTTCGCTTGGCGGAAGCATACCCTTCCGCACCGCCGCACAGTCTACCCCCGCCATGCCTCCCTATACAAGCACAAAAAGCGCACCCCAGCACCTTTTTTTGCAGGTTGTTGTTATAGCCACTGATGAGATTGCGAAGCCTACAGTATTCCTAATACTGCATATCCTACCCGGCAACGGTGGTTACTCGTTTACAACAAGTTGCATATCTTTTCAGCTATGCTCCCGGGCTCGGCCGGCACGCGATGCAAACAAAATTCACCCCAGAGCCGGGCTATTTCACACTTTGGGCTTGCTACAGTATTGGGAATGCTGTATACTTTCGCCCCGGTCTGGGTTCGGATCGGGGAAAACGAAGGGAAACCTATGACGGATAACAAGACGACTCTCCCCCCACAGAAGAAGCGGTACGAATGGATAGACAACGCCCGCATTGTTGCGGCTTTGTTGATTATCTACGTGCATATACCAACCTCTTTCCAGAATGAACCGTTGGCGACTTCCACCACTGCGGTGAACTTGATTACCGGCTCCACGATATTTGGCCGGGTTCCCTTCTTCTTGATTCTGGCCGGCTATTTTCTGGGGCGCAAGATCACGTGGCACAAGGCAATTGATCGCGCCATTTGGCTGTTTATCCCGTTTTTCCTCTGGAACCTCATATTCTGGGTTCTCTACAGCTATGAGACATTGCTCTCCCCCTCATGGCGCCTCATCGATTACGTGCATGCAATCCCTCACATCCTGGGAACAAGTTGCCTGTTTTCGCCGCGTTTCCATATATTGAGCTCTCCCATGGCATGGCCCACCATCGATCCCACATGGTTTTTGCGGGACATAGTGCTGCTGTCCCTCTTAACGCCGATACTTGTGCGTTTCAAGGGTTTGATCATGGCATCGCTGTTGGTGGTTGCATCGTTCGAGGACTTCAATCTACCCTTCCAATCCGGGGTCACATTGGCCCCGTACACTTTGTTTTATTATTTGCTGGGGGTATGCCTTTGCAATTTCAGGATAGATGATGCCTATTGCATATTCAACAAGCGCTTCACTCCCATATTCGTCATTTCCCTCGCCATAATCACAACTGTATGCATCGTATTGGGGTGCAATGGCGTAAAAATGATTAACGCCACAATCATAGGGCCCCTGTTCGGCGCAATGCTGATTGCCTACAGCGGGGTCCTGGTGGAAAAGCACCTGCCCAAGCTCTCGAAGCGCCTGGCACCGTGCGGGCCGGCGTGCTTCCTGGTGTTTGTTTTGCACAGGCCCTTGCTTCATGCGCTGTCCCTGTGCCTTCCGGGCTGGATAACGGGTACCATCCTGATTTGGTTGCTGCCGATACCGGTATGCGCCGCAATCATAGCCCTATTCCTGCTAATGAAGCGCTATGCGCCGCTTCTGCTGCCCTACCTGGGGCACATGAAGGTGCCCAAGAAACAGCCTGTTGATGCACCCACAGCCAAGGCACCGTAAACACCGGGAAAGTTCATGGTTGATTTGCCCTGCGTTTCCATATACAATGCGGGGGTATGCGCCACATTCTGGTAGCAGAGGACGACGATGCCATCCGCCGCGGGCTTCAGGACGCGCTGGAGGGGGCGGGCTACGCCGTGGAGGCGGCCTGCGACGGGGAGGCGGCGCTTGCCGCGCTGCTCAGCCGCCCGGTGGACCTGGCGCTGCTGGATGTGAACATGCCGGTGGTGAGCGGGTTCAAACTGCTCAAGATCATGGCGCGCGAGTGCCCCGGCACCCCCAGCATCATCCTCACCGCGCGCGGCGAGGAGCAGGACCGCGTGAAGGGCCTGGAGCTGGGGGCGGACGACTACGTGGTGAAACCCTTCAGCGTGGCGGAGCTTCTGGCTCGCATCGCCGCCGTGCTGCGCCGCTACCCCGGCAAGGCGCATGTGGCGGCGGGTGAGCTGACTTTCCCCGGCGGCAGGCTGGACGCAGAGAACCAAACCGCCGTGATGGACAGCGGCGCCACCGCCGCGCTCACCGACCGCGAGTTCGCGCTGTTCCGCTACTTCCTGACCCACCCGGACCGCACCATCTCGCAAGAGGAACTGCTGCTGCGCGTGTGGGGCATCCAGGGGCAGGCGGAGAAGACCCGCACCGTGGCGGTCACCCTCACGCGCCTGAAAGAGAAAATCGGCCCGGCGGCCGCCGCACGCTTCGAAAACGTGCGCGGCCGCGGCTACAAGTGGAACGCGCAGCCATGAAATCCAGAACCACCGTCGCCATTGCCGTATTCGCCCTGCTCACGCTCTTCGGCGCGTGCTGGCAGGCGTGGGAGGCCGCGCGGCTGGATTCCCGCCTGCGCGCCATCGACGAGCAGAGCCAGATTGAGCGGCTCACGGAGCTATCTACGGAGCGCATCTGCGCAGCGGCATCGGAAATGCTGGCAGCGGAGCGCGCCAAGCTGGGCAAGGCCCCGGATTTGGCGCGCCTGGACTACCCCATGCCGCAGGGCGGCAAGGCGGACTATGTGAAGGGCTACTTCCTGCTCACGCCGGATTCCCTGCGCGTGCCGCAGGGCGAGACCGCCTTTGAGAAGGCGCTCACGGAGAACGCCACACTCATCGACACCATCCGCCGCAAGGCATTCAACCCCGCCGCCCCCGTGCTCAACCCCAACGAGGCCGACAAGGTGAACACCGCCACGCAGGACGGCGTGTTCGCCGTGTTCGAGGCGAACGACACCGACCCTGCCGCCCCGCTGGCCGCAAAGGGCGAGCCCTCCACGTTCTTCGCCTGGAATTATCTGAATGACGTGGTGTACATGCGCCGCATCCCCACCACGCACGGCACCGCCGCAGAGGGCGTGGTGCTGGATGCCGCCAAGCTGGCCGCGCGCCTGCTGCCGCTGGCGGAACCGGGGCTCAACGAGGCGGAAATCTCCCACCCCAACCGCTTCGAGAGCGCCAACCTTGCCCCCCTGCCCCTCGTGCTGCGCCCCGGCAAGGCCGTGGACATCCCCAACACGGAGGCCCGCCACGAGGCCGTGCAGCGCACCGTCCGCGCCGCCTGGTTCACCACCCTGCTCACCATCGGCATCCTCTTCGCCATCCTGGCCGTCTACGCCCGCCTGGAGCGGCGGCGCAGCGATTTCGTCTCCGCCGTCACGCACGAGCTGCGCACGCCCCTCACCTCCTTCCAGATGATGACGGAGATGCTGGCCAACGGCCTGGTGCCCTCGGACAAGGTGGAGGAGTACCACGCCGACCTGCACCGGGAGAGCAAGCGCCTGGCGCACCTGGTGGAGAACGTGCTGGCCTTCGCCCGCCTCACCCGCGGCAAGGTGCGCGGCAGGCAGGATGCCGGGCCCTGCCGCCGGCTCCTCTCCGGCGTGTTTGAGAAAACCGCGGAACGCCTGCGCGCCGCGGGGTTCAAGGTTTCCGTAGCCCAGGACGCCAAAACCGAGCTGCTCAGCCTGCACACGGACACCCTCTCCCTGGAGCAAATCCTCACCAATTTGGCGGACAACGCCGTGAAGTACGCCGGCAGCGTGGACGCCCCCGCCGTCACCATCTCCACCATGCGCTCGCACCGCAACCTGCTGGTGCGCTTTGCGGACAACGGCCCCGGCATGCGGGACGAGGTGCGGCGCCGCCTGTTCCAGCCATTCTCCCACACCGCCCTGCCCGGCAAACCGGGCATCGGGCTGGGGCTTGCGCTTTCGCGCGACATCGCCCGCTCCATCGGCGGCGAACTGGCATTGGAAAAATCCACATCCCAAGGCACCAGTTTCATTCTCACCCTGCCCCTGGGAGAATAAACCCGCACAAGCCTACCGCGGGCGGGCACCCCGTGCGGGTTTCCCCGCACCCATTGCCAAAAGGCCCCCCAGACGCTTTACTGGCGGGGTTATGACCTACACGCTCATTCCCCAATTGTGGTACACCATCACGCCAGAAACGGATTGTGACCTTGCAACGCCCAACGGCATCTCCATCCACCTGCCCGCAGGCATCCAATACTTCCACTTTGCCGACAGCGTCTCCATCGACATCTCCGGCACGGCCACCGTCACCCAGAACCCACCGCTTTTTAAGCCGGCCTCCGCGTCTGTGTCAGGCGGGGGCTACATCGAGAGCAACCTGAACGTGGGCCACGGTGCCTCCGCTGCCGTGGCCGCGCAATGCACGCTTACGCCCGGCGCGGATTTGGACATCGGCGGCACGCTGGAGCATGACGGCTCCGTGGTGGAGCTGGAGGACCGGTTCGCCGAGCTGGACATTGCCGTGAGCCACCCCGAATACGGAGGCAAGCTGAAGGTGACGGACACCGACGGACATGCGCCCTACACTTTCGATGTTCCCGCCGCACTTGGCGATTTCGCGTCCATCGCGCTCACGCTTGCGCAGGGATGGGAGCTGGACGGTATAGAGTTCGCGCTGGACAAGGGGGACGGCGACACGCTGGAGCTTGCATACAGCTGGGAGGGGGAGTTCATATTGGCGGATTTTGCCGACTTCCTGAACTCCGGCGCAGAGGGCAGCCTCGGTGATTTCGCGGAGGCGCAGACCTGGGGGCCGGGAATCAAGATTACGCTGAAAGACCCCGCGTTTGCCGGCACGGCAGGCAATGCGGTGAGCTACGCAAGCCGCAGCATGTCGCCCTTCACGAACGAGGACGGAGAGACGTTCAGCGGCGGCGGTGAGAACGCGCGCGACCTTGCGGGCCTTGTGGAGGCTATGCAGGACGATGACGCCCCCGTAATGGTGGAGGCGAACTCCGGAAATGACGGCGTGCTGCTGACTTCCAAGGTTGGCGGCGCGGCTGGGGCCTGCAACGTGGAGAACGCAGAGGGCGGCGACCTGTGGCTCGGCGTGGACGACTCACTGGCGATTGCCAATCCCCGCACGCTGGAAGATTTGGCAGGTGCCATCGAGGAAGATTTGACGCTGATGCAGCTTGCTTCCGCGAGCGTGTCGGAGGGCAAGATTGTGCTCACCGCGCCCACCACACCCACGGCAACGCAGTACAAAGACCTTGAGTACACCGCCACGGGATGTTTCGGCAGCGGCACCGTGAAGCAGGGCTCCACCACGCGCGGGAAGAACGCCGTGGCGCAGACGGACTACGAGATTATCCTCAACGGCAACCAGCCCCGCCCGCTCACGCCCGCCACCGCCATGAAGAACGGCGGCGTGTACACCGTCACGGCGGCGTATGAGGCAACCACGCTTTCACTGCCCGCCAATGCCACGGCTGAAATCTGGGTGCGCATAGGCGCCACCGCGTTCAACGTGCACCTGCCCGACACATGGGAGTGGGTGAACGGCGCGGCAAGCGATATGACGGGCAAGACCAACACCACGTTCCGCATTGCGGTGCGGAACGACGGCGTGAAGGTGCTTGCAAGCATGCAGTACAGTTACACCACCACCCCCGCGCAGTCATGAGCATTCCCACACCATTCAACCCGCTGGGCACGCTGGGGGCCTCCGAACGGCGACCGTTCCCGATGGTGCGCTTTTGGCAGGAAGTTGAACAAGGCCCTGTGTACGGCGGCACGGTGGACGGCGGGCCGTTGCCCGAGGGGTTTGACGTTGGCCCGCAGAGTAACGCATGGAGGGCGTTTGACGGCAGCCTGGAAAAGTATGTCAACCAATTCGGGGGAGGAAAATTCTGGATGGTGGATTTTGGGCGCAAGGTTGAGTTGACGAAACTGACGGTTGTGTGGAGTATCTTGCACGCGGACAGGCACCTTGAGCTGCAGTACGGCGAGGATGTTGACGGAGAGGTCGTATGGAATGAGGAACCTGTATACACATTCGTTAGCGTTGGCAGCTCAACAAAAACCCAGGAGTGCGAGATTTCAGGTATCAAGGCGCAGTACTGGCGGCTTTACAGACCGGCAGGAGAAGTCAACAACACCAACATCTATGAGGTTGAATACACGGCTTTCTACTAACCATGAAGACATACGCGAAATTGGAATCAGGTGCGCTCCGCACGATGGGGCGCGTGCCGAACATCAGCAACCCCACGGAGGCGCAGGTGGCCGCATACGCCGCCGCGCACGGGTTCAAGGAGCTGGTTCAAACGCCCGCCCCTGGGCGCTACTACCGCAAGGGGTACGCGGAGACGGATGCGGCTATCACGGCGACGTGGACGCCGTGGGAGCTGGGGGAGGCCAAGGCGGACGCGCTGCGCGAGGTGCAGGGGCGGCTTGACGCCGTGCTCGACGAACGCGCCACGATACCGTGCGATGGCTTCCCCGCAGGGATTGTGTACGACCGCAACGCGCTCATCAACGCGGGCGGCCTGGCGGCGGGGGATGCGTTCATCGACGCAGAGGACTGCATCCACACGCTCACCGCGCAGGATGTGGCCGCCGTCACCGCAGCGCTCAAGGAATACAGGCAAAGCCTGTACGCCCAAGCCACGCAGCGGCGCGCAGCCATTGCCGCCGCCACCACCGTGGACGAGCTGCCGCAGGATTGACGTTTCACGGCATGCTGCGCAGCGCCGCCTGTTCAGGCTTGAACAGGCGGCGCTTTTTGGTACACTATGCACAGGCAGGGAACATGAAACGCTCCATCCTCATCACCGGCGGCGCGGGATTCATCGGCTCACATGTGGTGCGCCGCTTCGTCACCGCGCACCCGGACTACCGCATCATCAACCTGGACAAGCTCACCTACGCCGGAAACCCCGCCAACCTGCGGGACGTGGAAAACGCCCCCAACTACACTTTCGTGCAGGCGGACATCTGCGACTTCGACACCGTTTGTTCCCTGTTCAAGGAGCACGCCATCGACGGCGTGATCCACCTGGCCGCGGAATCCCATGTGGACCGCTCCATTGAAGACCCCTTCACTTTCGCCCGCACCAACGTGCTGGGCACGCTCTCCCTCCTGCAGGCAGCACGCCACGCCTGGAACGGCGACTGGAACGGAAAACTCTTCCACCACGTCTCCACGGACGAGGTGTACGGCGCCCTGCCCCTCACCGGCGGCATGTTCACGGAGCAGACCCCGTACGCCCCCCACAGCCCGTACAGCGCATCCAAGGCCGCCAGCGACCACTTCGTGCGCGCCTTCCACGACACCTACGGCATGCCAACCCTCGTCACCAACTGCTCCAACAACTACGGCCCCTGCCAGTACCCGGAAAAGCTCATCCCCCTCTTCATCCAAAACATCCTCCAAGGCAAGCCCCTGCCCGTCTACGGCAGCGGGGAAAACGTGCGGGACTGGCTCTACGTGGAGGACCATGCGGAAGCCATCGACACCGTCTTCCACCGCGGCACACCCGGCGAGTCCTACAACATCGGCGGCAACTGCGAGATCTCAAACATACAGCTCGCACGCATTCTCACCGCCACCGCAGACCGCCTCCTCGGCAATCCCCCCGGCACCAGCGAGCGCCTCATCACCCACGTCCAGGACCGCCCCGGCCACGACCTCCGCTACGCCATAGACTCCACCAAGCTGCAGCAGGAGCTCCACTGGCACCCCGCCACCCCCTTTGAACAGGGCATAGAGAAAACCGTGAGGTGGTACCTCTCCCACCAAGGCTGACTTCAAAAATCACCTCCGACTAGGGAGCGAAGACCACCGGAGCATGCCACGGGATAAGGAACCGCTTTGCCCGAACACGGCTACAGTCTTCCCAATGGATATGCAGCGTGCGACAACGCCCATAATGCAGGATGGTTGCACATGTGCAACCCTGCGCGTCCCAAGTAGATGCGCAAGAGGTTTATCACGGCAACTTTGCATGGTTGCCGCGTATGTGTGTTTGTTTCCCCATGATCCGCAGGGGATATTTCTCTTGCCAATACCGGATAAAAAGGTATACTGCTCTGGCAGACTTATCACTGGACACTCTAGGCAAAACGCAAATTCTTTCAAATCATGCAAGCCATCATCTTAGCCGCAGGAATGGGGAAGCGCCTTGGGGAGCTTACCAAGAACAACACCAAGTGCATGGTACAGGTGAACGGGGTCACGCTCATCGAGCGCCTGCTGCGCCAGCTGGACCGCGTGGCGGAAACACGCGGGCTCTCCCGCATCGTCATCGTGGTGGGGTATGAGGGGAAAAAGCTCCAAGATTACATTGCCACATTAGGCATCAAGACCCCGGTGGAGTTTGTGGACAACCCCATCTACGACACCACCAACAACATCTACTCCCTGTACCTGGCCAAGGACCAATTGCAAGAGGACGACACGCTGCTCTTCGAGAGCGACCTCATCTTCGAGGACGCGGTCATCGACCGGCTGCTGGACGACCCGTACCCGAGCCTGGCGCTGGTGGCGAAGTTTGAGAGCTGGATGGACGGCACGGTGGTGACGCTGGACGAGGAGGACAACATCCGCCAGTTCATCCCCGGCAAGAAGTTCAGCTACCGCCATGCGGAGGAATACTACAAGACGGTGAACATCTACAAGTTCGGCAGGGAGTTCTCCCGCAACTACTACGTGCCCTTCCTTGCCGCCTACAGCTCCGCCCTGGGCCGCAACGAGTACTACGAGCAGGTGCTGCGCGTCATCACCATGCTGGACAAGCCGGAAATCAAGGCCCTGAAGCTGGACGGCGAGGCGTGGTACGAGATAGACGACGTGCAGGACCTGGACATCGCTGAATCCATCTTCTGCAAGCCGGAAGACAAGATCAAGAAGATAGGCTCCCGCTACGGCGGCTACTGGCGCTACCCGCAGGTGCTGGATTTCTGCTACCTGGTGAACCCCTATTTCCCGAACCCGCGCATGATTTCCGAGCTCACGGCCAACTTTGAACGCCTGCTGCGCAACTATCCCAGCGGCATGCGCGTGAACAGCCTGCTGGCCGGCAAGTATTTCGGCATCAAGCAGGATTACGTGTGCATCGGCAACGGCGCCGCGGAACTCATCAAAGCCCTCATGGAAAGCCTGCAGGGCAAGGTGGGCGTGGTCCTCCCCACCTTTGAGGAATACCCCAACCGCCTGCCCGCGGAGCGCGTGGTGCCCTTCAACACGCCCCTGCCGGATTTCCGCTACACGGCGGACGACCTCATGGCCTTCTACGGGGCCAAGGCGGTGGACAACCTGGTGATTGTGAACCCGGACAACCCCAGCGGCAACTTTATTCCGCATGCAGACCTGCTGCGTCTGTGCGCCTGGGCGAAGGAGCGCGGCATGCGCCTGGTGATAGACGAGAGCTTTGTGGACTTCTCCGACGAGGGAGCGGGCAACACGTTGCTCACCAACGCCACGCTGGAGGCCAACCCGCACCTGGCGGTGGTGAAGAGCATCTCCAAATCCTACGGCGTGCCCGGGCTGCGCCTAGGCGTCATTACATCCGCGGACACCGCGCTCGTCTCCCGCTTCAAGAAGGACGTGGCCATCTGGAACATCAACTCCTTCGGCGAGTTCTACATGCAGATCTTCGGCAAGTACGAATCCCAGTACCATGAGGCTTGCGCAGCCTTCCGCGCCGAGCGCGACCGCTTCATGGCCGCCCTGGGCGCCATCCCCTTCCTGCGCGTCATGCCCTCCAAGGCCAACTACTTCATGTGCGAGGTGAAGCCCCCGCACACCGCCGCATCCCTAGCGCTCACCCTGCTGGAGCGCTTCAACATCCTCATCAAAGACCTCTCTGGCAAGCGCGCCATCAACGGTGGCCAGTACATCCGCCTCGCCGTGCGCGACGAGCACGACAACAACGCGCTCGTGGAGGCCCTTGCCCTCATCGCCAACCAGCAAGCCTGAGCCATGCGCTACATAGCAGATACGGACATTCAGCCGCTCATCACCCATGCGGATGCGCTCAAATGGGTGCGGGAATCATTTGCCCTGAAAGAGACCTCTGTGCTGCCGCACAAGATCAGCCTGCCGTTCATGGAGCACAACTTCATGAACACCATGCCCTGCATGGTGCCGCAGCTGGATGCGCTGGGCTGCAAGGTGGTGACCCGCTATGAGGGGCGCCGCCCCGCCGTGGACGGCCAGCTGATGCTCTACCGCTATTCAGACGGCGAATTCCTGGCGCTCATGGATGCCTTCACCATTACCACCATGCGCACCGGGGCCGTGGCCGCCCTGGCCGTGGAGACTTTCGCCCGCAAGGGCTTTGAAAGCCTGGCCATGATGGGGCTCGGCAACACCGGCAAGGCCACCCTGGAATGCCTGGCCGTGCTCTACGGAAACAAGCCCCTCCACATCCGCCTGCTGCAATACAAGGACCACGCGGAGCAGGTGGAACGCTCCCTGGCACCCCGCACCAATTGGAAGTTCACCGCCAACCCGGACCCCGCCGCCTTGATAGACGGGGCGGACGTGACCGTGAGCTGCGTCACCTTTGCCGGCAGCAACTTTGCGCCGGATGCCGCCTTTGCCCCCGGCTGCCTGGTGGTGCCGGTGCACACACGCGGCTTCCAGAACTGCGACCTGTTCTTCGACAAAGTGTTTGCAGACGACACGGCGCACGTCTCCGGCTTCAAGTATTTCTCGTCCTTCCGCAAGTTCGCGGAGATGCCGGATGTGCTGGCCGGCAGGGTCCCCGGCAGAGAAACCGATGATGAGCGCATCCTGAGCTACAACATCGGCATTGCCCTGCATGACATAGTGTTCGCCCACCACGTGTTCAATGCCTTGAATGGCTGAAACCGGGGATCGGGGGAACAAGCCGCACAAAAAACCGTTCGGGCTATTCCCCCGGCTGCAGCTCTGCGAGGCGGCACACCCAGCGCCCCAGCAGAGGGATTCTAGCGATTGCAGCCTTGTGTGCCAGGCTCTTGGCGATTTCAATCAGGGCGCGGTCGCGGCGATACTGGAGAATGCCGAAGTAGATGAGCGCAGAAATCAAGCTGCCGCAGGCTACGATGCCCACAAGGAAGCCATAGTGGCGGACGTATGAATGCCAATCCCCCTGCACTACCTCCCAGCCATGGGGGATGGGCAACAATGCCAGGATTGCGGCGGGGGCGCAGGCTATTGCAGCCAAAATAATGTACGGCCAGTAGTCCTTCTGCTGCCGCCACCAGGTAAGGTCAATAATCTTGCCGGTGTACCAGCAGTTGATGAAAATGGCCAGCTGCCCGTATATCACCGTGGCCCAGCAGATTGCCTCGACACTGATGGTGGCTCCCCACAACATGAGGGCAAGAGAAAGGATGCGCTTGATAATTTCCAGCCGCAAGTATATATCCGCCCTGCCCTTGACCTTGATGAGATTCAAGTTGATGATGCTAATCTGCAGCAGGGCATAATCAAAGCAGAGGATCTGCAGGAAGGGAACACAGCCCAACCATGAATCCCCGTACATGATGCGCACAAAGGGCGCGGCCAGGCTACCCAGCAGGAACACGCCCCAGATAATCACCAGGCTGGTGATGCGGATATAGAGGCGGTACACCTCCTTGAGACGGGTGTCGTCATTCTGGATGGTTGCCAATATGGGATAGGTAACGGTTTCCAGCATGCCGTTGAGCGTGTTGGGAATCACGGCAGCAAGGTGCTTGCCGCGGTCATAAAGGCCCAGGTCGCCCGGGCTGTAGAACTTGCCGATGATGAAGGTGCGCAAGTGTGAGTACACGGTAAAGAGCAGCCCCGCGGCAGTCATGCGGCTTCCGAAGGCGAACAGCTCCTTGAAAGACTGGTTGGACCAGATGAAGCGTGGCTTCCACGGGGAGACAATCCAAACAATGATGAGAGTCAACAACCCCGTGACGACACCTTGGATAACAATGGCCCAGTAGCTCCATCCCGTGTATGCCAGGTACAGGCAGATCGGCATACCGACAATCGTGACGCACATTTGGATGATGGCGGGGGTCTTGAAATCCCTGCGGCACTGGTAGAGGGTCCAGTGAACGCCGGCAAGGCTGTTGAGGAACATCATGGCGGCGGAGACCCTGGTGATATTCTTCAGAGCCGGCTGATGGAAGAAATCCGCAAACCACGGAGCCAACAGGAAGAGGATGGCGCTCATGAGCAGGCTCATGCCGGCGTTGAACCAGAACATGGTGTTGATATCCGCCTCTGTGCGGTCGAGCTTGCGGATGAGAGCCTGGCCGAACCCGGCGCTTGCCAGGGAAGCCGCCACGGCAAAGAAGATGGAGGTAAGCCCCAAGATGCCCATCTCCTCCGGTGAAATCAGGCGCGCCAGCACCATACCGTACACCAGCTGGACCGGCTCCAGCGTGCATTTCTGCAGCATCTGCCACTTGGCACCGCTGAAGGTTTCCTCTCTGACCCGTCCCATGTGGGAACGTAGTATACAGGCCTTCCCTGTTATGTCAAGCCATTTTTTGCCCTTGCGTGATGCAGAGGAATCTGATACACTGAATGCGTGGTTACTTTGCACTCCAT
This sequence comes from Akkermansia sp., assembly GCA_030531305.1. Lineage (GTDB taxonomy): Bacteria > Verrucomicrobiota > Verrucomicrobiia > Verrucomicrobiales > Akkermansiaceae > Akkermansia. The sequence continues at coordinate 3,962 of JAUNNT010000053.1, read as the reverse complement.
ACCATGATACGCAAAATCTACCAAATGTTGTTTCCCCTTTCCCTGCGAACAACCATAGGGCAATTCCGCAATCACATTAGACCATACTGGTGGTGGCTGCAGAATATGTGCATCGATGTGAAAAGGTGGGCAATCAGGAAAAAAGAGAGCACGGCAAGAGCGCACCGCAAGAGGCAGGAAAGGCTCCGTGCGCTGTTGGAGAGCGGAAAAACCATCAACGTGGTGTTCGAGGTGACGGGCATATCCAAGTGGAAGGTGGATTCCGTACTGCGGCTCATGATGAAACACCCGCGATTCAACCCCATTGTATGGCATGTACCCTACAACAAGCTCCCCAATCCCGAACGGGAAGAGCTTGAAATCCGCCAATGCAAGGGCTATTTCCTCCGCTTGGGAGTGAATTTTGTGACATATCCCGAGCTGCACGCCTTTCCCGCGGACGAGAAGCCGGATATCATCTTCCTCCACGAGCCGTATGACGGCCTGATAGACCGCCCCTACCACAAGGGAGTGCTGAGATATTTGTTGTGTTTTACACCATATGGTTATTCCTCATCATCTTCTGCGGCGGCAAGAAATCTAATATTAACCAATGGATCCGTTTTCTGTTTCCTTGAAAACGAATTATCAAAGCAAAACACGAGCCGCTTGATGGATAACAAGGGGTGCAACATCAAAGTTTCCGGACATCCTATGGCAGACTCTTTCCTCTTTGCCGAAAGAGAGGGTTCAGCCGTATGGAAAGCATGCGGGAGCAGCATGAAGCGCGTGATCTGGGCACCGCACTGGACCATAGAGAGAAAGAATTGCTGGTTGTTCTACGGCACGTTCATGCAGACGGGGGAAATCCTGCTGGAGATGGCGGAGAAGTACCGTGGGCAGATACAGTTTGCCTTCAAGCCGCACCCCAATCTGTATAACTCCCTTTGCGAGCACCCGCAATGGGGCAAGGAAAAGACGGACGCCTTCTACGCCAAGTGGCGGGAGATGCCCAACACGCAGTTCGAGGACGGTGCGTACACGAATTTGTTCATGCAATCTGACGCCATGATCCACGACTGCGGCTCGTTCATCCAGGAGTACCTGTTTGCGAACAAGCCCTGCATGTACTTGAAGGACCCGGAGAACAGGCAGGATTACAGCGCCATGGCGGAGGACTGCCTGAACGCGTACCAGATGGGCATCACGCGGGAGGATATAGAGGCATTCCTGCAGATGGTGCTGCGGGGAGAGGATCCCAAGGCGGAGGTGCGCGGGCAGCTTCGTGAGAAGTACCTGGTGCCGCCGCACGGACAGTCGGCGGCGCAGAACATCATTGATTGCCTGCTGATGCAGGAGCGCCATGGCTGAAACGCAAAAAAGGGATGCGTTGCCTGATTTGCTGAAGGCGCTGCTGATGCTCAGCGTGCTGCTGCAGCACAGCGCCACGGCGTTGAAGATGGGGCTGCCCATAGGAGAGGGGAACTGGGCGAACTGGCTCTCCGCCTCGCCGTTCAACATGCCGCTGTTCATGGGCATCTGCGGCTACTACTTCTATTATTCCGCCAAGAAGCGCACGCTTGGGAATCTGTTGAAAAGCAAACTGCTGATGATACTGGTGCCGTGCCTGGCATGGATTATACTTGGCAAGTGCACCAGACACTTCCTGTACGGCATGGACTGGCGTCCGTGGCCGCTGGGGTTGTGGTTCCTGTGGTCGCTTCTCATCTGCACGCTGCTCGGCTGCATCTGCCACTATGCGTTCCGACGTGTGGAGGGGTGGATGATGGCCCTGCTGTGCGGGCTTTTGTGCCTGCTGCCGTTTGATCCGTACAACGTGGCGTACATGTTCCCGTTCTTTACGGTGGGGTATATGGTTGGCAAATACAATCTGCTTGCCAAGGCCAGGCCGTGGATGGGCTGGGCGGCGCTGGCCGCATACATAGGGCTGCACTGCTTCATCACCAGGGAATCCTCCGTATGGGTATCCCACTCCTTCCTCCTAGGGGAACGCCCGGTGGAGGTTCAGCTTGGCCTGAATGCATACCGCTTCCTAATTGGCCTTGTGGGCTCCATAGCATTCTGCTTTGTGGTGAAATGGTGCCAGCCGCTGCTGGAGCGTGGACTGAACAGCACGGGAATGCTTGGCAGTGCGTGGCAATGGTATTTGCAAAAACTCGGGCAGTACTCACAGGCGGTGTTCCTGGAGCTGTGCACCGGGCGGCTCATGAAAACGCTGGCGTGGCACGGCTGGTACAATCCGCAAGCCATCCCCTTCCAGGTTTTCCAATGGGTCTGCATCCCGCTTACGGCGTTCATTATATCCCTACTCAGCCTGGCGGCCCTGCGGCTGGCACAGACCAACCGCATCACCAGCTTCCTTTTCATAGGCAAAGCGTAGTCAAACCGTGGACACCGCCATTCCATACCCTGGCGTGTGACAAGAAGCCGCCGTGGGAAAGAAAATGGCGGTAGGGCACAGGCTCCCTTTTCCCACCAGGGAAATCAGGCACCCCAACACCATGCCGTGCACCAACCGCGCCGGCTACAGCGTGCATTTTACAGCATCTGCCACTTGGCGCCACTGATAGTCTTCTCCCCGCCCCGTCACGCGCGCATGGGAGTGTACTGGATTCTCCGGTGTTGCTCATGTGCTCCCAAGAAATATTGGAAAGGCGTGGTTGGCAGGCATGCGGCACACCGTCCAATAATCGCGAAAACATGACCAGGCAGTTCCTTGCAGCACGCAACACAGGAGAGAGCGGCCATGAGCCTGGAGGGCATGGCCCTGAAACAGTCTCCGCCCCACCCCCGGCCGGTTGAATGCGGCGCTCCGGTGGAGCTTGCCTTTTTCACGGACGTCACGCCCCCGGCCCCTGCTCAGGCAACCCTGCGAGCTCTCACAGCTCCCTGCCAGCCCCCGCAGCGCTCACGCATCCGGCCGCGATGTGGTGTACATCGGCATGACGAATTCATCCATGCCCATTGGCACGCAGTCTGCGGAAACGATGCGGAAGGTGGGCGTGGCACCCAGGAAAGACGCGGTCAACCTGAACGTGGAGGGAGGCCCGATGGTGTAGTCGCACTGGGCGAGGAGCGAAAAATCCACCAGGAAGGGATTGCGCGAGATGTACAGGGAGCGGCACGGCACATCAAAATGGTGTTTGGTCATATCTTCATCCGAACATATGACAAACGCGACCTCCCCGTGCAGCAGTTCTGAAATTTTCCGCATGCAACGTTCATACACGGAAACCTCAAAGAAATATTCCCCGCCCCGCCACTGCTCGTAATCCGTCCTTCGAATGTGAACCCCGACAATGGGGACGCCGTGACGCCGCTGTTCCTCGATAATCTGCCCGGCACGCTCCCAGTACTCCTTCTTGGGGCGCACGGCCTTGCGGACCTCGTCCTCATGCTTCCGCAGCAAATCAAAGTCAAGGAACGGCCAGCAATTCATCAAAACAATCCCCTTGGGGGAAAGAACGCGCAGCCGCTCCGTGAGCTCCGCATTTTTCAAGTTTAGATTATAAATGGGATAAATGCGGAACAGACTACAACAGAGGCAGGACAAGCGGAAAAGATGACACCTACGCAAGAATTCGTCTATATTGCACAACATCCTGTTTCGGCGAGGGTGATATGAACACACGCCCTTCCCTGCTCCAAAAAACTCAAACTCATGGCATGAAGAGAAGCTCCATATCCTAATGTTCCAATGGTGCTCCAAAGCAGCTGCCAGAAGATACAGGAACATGTACAACTCATTCCCGGTTCGACCTCCGGAGGTGTATGCGACGATCATGGCAAACTAATTTGTGACATCCCAGAAATAATGGCGTGCAACACGCCCCTGTGCCTTATGCTATACCGTGGGTGCGCGGATGTCAAGGGCAAAAATCTCCGCAGAGGCAGGGAGCACATGTGCACGTTCATTGCAAAATTAAATGCGACAGGCAAGGGGGCACATAAAAAGGGTGCAT
>JAUNNT010000052.1 GCA_030531305.1 Akkermansia sp. | reverse complement strand
TTGGGAATACTGTATGCTTCCCCCCGACGCGCGTGCCCCACTGTGCACGCACCCCCACTTAGCGAACAAGAAACCATCAAACCAGAAAAACCTCTAACCGATACCAAAGTCATGAAACTCCGACTTCCGAGCAAACTCCAGGCGGCTCTCATCGCAACCCTCGCCTCGGCAGCATTCACCACGCTCAGCAGCGGCACGATAGCCGTTGCCACCGGTGCCGCCCTCCTGGCAGGGCAGCAGGCCCAGGCAGGCAGCATTGACCAGAACAGCACGCTGAACCTGGATGACAACGTCCTCTACAACGGCTACATCTACAATTTTGTACCGAAGAGCGGGTCCACTCAGTTCCATGATGGTACGCTTTACAAATATGTGAAGAAGGACGGACACATGGAACAGACCTCGGAAACAACGGTGTGGCAGAGTTTCGCAAACAACCAGACTCCGACATACGGCCATACCCTGAGGCTGACGAGCACGGCGACGAACAGCACCGTCAACACCAACTTCACCCCGTTCTCCCTGGGCGGGCTTATCGTGGAGGCCGGTGCGGGCACCTACACCCTGGGGCGTGCCAACACGGCCACCGATTTCAACGGCGTGGGCGATGTGAACATGAACATCAAGGGCAGCATCACCCTCCTTTCCAACAACGGCATTTCGTTCGTTAAGGGAGGCGACTGGGAGGTGGCTTCCGGCAAGACGCTGAAGTTCCAGACGAACGGCACGCTCTCCTTTGCGGCGAACCAAGAGTTTGACCTGAGCGGCGGCGGCGTGGTGGACATGTCCACCGCCACCAATGCGCTCACGCTCAACAGCGGCGCCACCATCAACGTGAGTGGTGGCACAACGGCGAAGTTCGCGACGGGCGCCGTGCTGAACGGCACCATAGTGAACGAGTCCGGCAAGGTTGAGCTCAGCAACGCGAGCTATGCGGGTGCCGACACGGCGCGGGCGCGCGGGGAAGGCAACGGTTTCGGCAGCACCACCATGGCAGTCACCTCCGGGGTGAGCGGCAACGGCGAATGGATAGTCAACGGGGCGCAGGCCACCTATGATTCCGCCACCGGCACCGTAAGCGGCGTCTCCAACAGCTACACCTACTACATCTTCACGACGGAAGACATAGGCACGGTGATGGGCAACAACCCCTCCCGCCTGGTGGTTGACCTGGACACGCAGGACGCGGTGCAGAATTTGGGCAACAACAGGTTGTCCGGCCTGAACAAGCTGGTGGTGGAGAACGGCATTGCCTCCACTGCGATATCGTCCAGCAACGCCACCGGCATTGTTTCCGGCGGCACCATCGTCATCAACGGCGGCGGCACCTTCAAGGTGGCCGGCCATCACGACGCCTTCGGCTGGGGCAACACTGCCACCAAGCAAATCATCCTCACCGGCACGGATGCGGACCATCTCGCCACGCTGGAGCTGGCGTCCACCACCGGGGGCAGCGCCACCATGGCCACGGAACTCACCCTCAACGGCTACGCCCACATCAAGGGAGGCAGCTTCAACACGTACGGCAACACGGGCAACACCAGCTATATCACCGCCACCGGCACCAACAACGTCATTGACCACATGAGCATGCGCAGGGCTGTGGTTGTGACCGTGAACGAAAACGCCGGCCTCAACATCACCACCCTGGACAACGCCACCGAAACCGAGACCCGCAACTTCACCAAGGCGGGCGCGGGCGCGCTGACCGTGGGCACCTGCACCGCCACGTTCAACAACCTGACCGTGAGCGGCGGCTCCATGACCACCACCGCCGGCGCCACCACCATCCAGGGCAGCCTGAGCGTGACCGGCACCAACACGCTCCTGACCTTCGGCGGCAAGGTGACCGCCACCGGCAGCTACCTGGACTTGGGAACCACCGGCACCTCCGGCACGGAAGTGGACTTCCTGGGCGGTCTGGACTTCACCGGCACGGCTTCCAAATTTAATTACGCCGTGGTTCTTGGCGGCAACGGGGTCACCATGAAACTGGGCGGCACCAGCATGCTCGGCGCGGATGAAAACAACCTGAAGCTCTTCGGAATTGCCAAGGGAACCACGCTGGAACTGGTGGAGGGAGCCACGGCCACCATGGCCGGCGTGTACGGCTCCGGCACAGAGGGGAACAACGGTGCCATCAAGGTGGGCAGCGGCGCCACGCTCAACGCCCGCGGCAATGTCATCACCACCTCGCTGACCAATGCGGGCAACCTCATTGTCACAGGCGCGTTGACCGCCTCCGCCATCAGCGGCACGGGCGGCACGATTTCCGCGACCGGCGGGATGAACGTGGGTTCCGGAACATATTCCGGCACGCTCACCACCTCCACCCTCACCGTAAAGGACGGCAGCACCCTCACCATGGACGGCGGTGCCGTCGACGTCACCAACCTGGCCGGAGCGGGCACCCTGGCCATCACCCCGGGAACGGACGCCACCGTGACCTTCAACAAGACTCTCACCAACGCCGGCAAGATCACGCTTGGCGGCGAGGGTGAAATCCGTCTCGGCAACATCACCGGCTTTACAACGTTCAAGGAGGCCACGGAATACACCTACAGCGGCGACGGCACGGAGAAATACAACGGCAGCGGCTTCATCACCGGCACCAATGCCCAGTACTACCTCATCCAGGGCAACGGCGGCACCATCACCGGCGACATCGGCATCCACGGCGCCTCGCGCGTGACCGCGGGTGACGGTATCACAGACGCAGACTACGTGTTCACCGTTTCCGGCGGCGAGCCCCTGGGCACGGATTACTACGTGAACAGCGACCTCTCCTACCTGGAAAACGACAAGGATCCCGGCATGGACACCGCCACCGCCTTCATCGTGAAGGACGGCGTCACCTTCAGCACCACCGGCGGCACCATCAACGGCAGGGCCGTGACCCTCCACAACGGTTCCACCCTGCAGAACACGGCCAACACATGGATGAATACGGCCCAGATCACGGCATTGACCGTGGAGGGCGAGAACGCCACCGCCACCATCACCCCCGGAGGCGGCAACCGCATTTCCCTGCAAGGCATCAACTACAGCCCCGTGGAACTCATGCTCAACGGCAACACCCTGCAGGTGTCCGGCGGCGGCATCTTCGGCATTCAGGGCAACACCACCGTGGACAACGGCACCATTGCCCTGCAGGGCGCCTCGGTGCAGGTGGGCAACAACCAAAAGACCGGGATCTCGGTAGACGCACGGAACACCCTGCTGACCCTGGCCGGCGGTTCCTCCCTCGTGTTGTCCAACAGCAACAGCATCACCTTGAAGGGCTTGAACATGGTCGGCGACGCTTCCGCCTCCATTGGTAACGACGGCACGGCCGGAGGCAACCTCACCCTGACCCCGGGCGCCGGCGAGCACTACACCTTCAAGGGCACGGCCCAGCTGAAGAGCCTGACGCTTGACGGCGCGGCGGACAGCTCGCAGACGATGAACCTCACCGCGGCCGCCACGCTGACCACGCTTACGGTGAACGGCGGCACACTGGCGATTCAGGGCAGCGCGCTCACTACCGCCAACCTCTCCAATGCGGGGCTGATCTCCGTGGAGGGCGCAAGCTCCTCCAGCCTGGGCAAGTTCACCGTCACCTGGGGCCAGGCCGGGCAAACCCTGAACATGGGCGACTTCGCGCTCAACAACGGTGAAATCAACATCAACTCCGCATGTGAGAGCCCGGTGCACAGGTTCAACTCCATCACGGTGGACGGTGCCGGCAAGCTCACACAGACGAACTGGAACAACCTGATGCACATCGGCGCGCTGAACGACGGCACGGTCGACGGCGCGCGCACCTTCACCTGGGAAATGGCGCGCAACCACTTCACCAACTCCGTGCTCTTCCTTGATGGCGCGGGCACCTTCAGCGGCACCTTTACGGCGCAGCGCAATGCAAACGGCGGCCACGGCGCCTACCAGGCCCATCTGGAAATCGGCCACCGGCAGGCCCTGCAGAACGCCGTGCTGGATGCCATCGGCGCCGATGGCAGCAACTACATGTCCGTGGCCCTGAATGCCGACACGGTGGAAACCGCCGGCCTGAAGGGCAACGCATTCTCCATCATCTACGCCGGCCCGGCGGATACCACCATAGGCAGCAGCGGCGCGGGCGCTAGGGGTAAGATTGCCCCCACCTCCACCGGAACCTCCACCCTGGCCCTTAATGTGGCCGGTGCCACCGAGTACGATTTCGCCGGCAAGGTGCTGGGCGGCATCTCCCTGGTGAAGAACGGCGCGGGCACGCAGACCTTCAGCGGCGACATGAGCGCCTTCAACGGCACTCTGACCGTGAACGCCGGCACGCTCAAGTTCACCAACGCCGGCGGCATTGGCATCGCCAGCCTCAGCGACCTGGACGCCCCCGCCGGCACTGATACCGCGCTGGAGGTGACCGGCACGCTCACCTTGACGAACGATGAGAATTACAGCATGTTCAGTGGCAATCTTGCCCTGGGCGGCCTTGAGCTGAACGGCATGCTGTCCATCGCCAACATCACAAGTTTGGGCAGCACCATTCAGATGCATGGTGCGAGCTCGCTGCTGTGGCTGGGAGACGGCACCTACAACATCTCCGGGGTGGAGGCCTCAAGCAGCCAGTCTGTCGCCCCCACCGCCAGCGGCTATGTGCACCTCTCGTACGATGTGCAGTTTATCAACAAGAACGACGGCACCTTCTCGACGGACAAAAACCTGAACATCCAGTACAAGGGCCTCACCGCGAACACAATCGCCGAGGACGGGTCCGTGCACTTTGAGGGCGACGACTACTCCACCTACTACCTGAAGGGCGAGGGCGACACGCTGAACCTCACGCAGGAGCAGGGCGATCACCCGGAGCTGCAGACCGTGATGGTCAACGCTTCCGGCTCCGTGAGCCTGAGCGACACCCGCTCCCTCCAGGCCGTCTATCAGGATGCGGACACCGTCCTCACCCTCACGGGCGGCGGCGAGCTGACCGTGGGTTCCTTCGGCTTCCGCTACGGCGACTATACGTGCGCCAACATTTCCATAGATGACGGAACCACCCTGAAGACGGGCGATTTGAACGTGGGCGAGGGCGAGACCTTCACCACCGGCGGCGCGGGCACCTATATCGGCGGCACCCTCACGGTCATCGATGCAGGAACAACCGTCAACCTGGGTTCCCATGCAGAGCTTTCCTCGCTCAGCATGCATTCCGGCAATGTAAACATCAGCGGTGAAACCACCGTGAGCGGCACCACGGACCTTTCAAACGCAGCCAGCGCCACCGGCACGGTCACGGTGAAGGAAACCGGCACGCTCAACGTCAACGGCTCCCTGTGGGGCCGCAGCGCCTCCCACCTCTACCTGGAGCAGGGCGGCACCGTGAACATCGGCAGCAGCCTGACCATCGTGGGTGCGGCCGCGGGCGCCGAGCTGGTAGCGGGAACCGGTGATGTGCAATACTCCCTGGATTCCGGCGATTGGACCATCAAGAACGCCGATACTACCATCACCGCCGCAGAGAACCAGAACATCACCCTTGCCAACGCGATCTCCGGCAACGGCTCCCTTGTGAAGTTGGGCGCAGGCACGCTGACGCTCACCGCCGCCAACACCTTCACGGGTGACCTGCTCATCAGCGGGGGCACGGTGAAGGTGGGCAACAACAGTGCGCTCGGCGCGTCCGGCGCCTCCCACCGCATTGAGGTCGCAGCCAACGGCACGCTGGACGTGAACGGCTCTCAGGGCACCAACACCGAGTACACCATCGTCATGAACGGCGGCACCCTCACCAACACGGAGGGAACCTTGGGAACCAACCTGCGCCAGGTTGCGAACCACCTGGTGTTGGAAGCCAATTCCAAGGTGAAGGCCCAGAATGATTTCGGTCTCATCGCCCAAGGTCACAACGCCACCTCCATAGAAATGGGCGGGCACACGCTCACCATAGATGGACCCAGCACCTTTTATGTGATCAACGCCACCATTACCGGCGGCGGCGCCATTGACGTCCATTCCGGAACCCTGAACTTTAACGGGGCCGGTTCCGGGCGCGGCACGTTCGCCTCCAACTTCGTGTTGTCCGGCGGCACCCTGTCCGGCAACGACCTGACGCTCGCGGATGACATCTACATCGACACGCAGGCCGATTCCAACATGAGCCTTTCCGTGAATCGCCAGGGTCACGCCATCACCTTCAAGGGCGATGCCGACCTCACCGAAACCAGCAACCTTTCCGGTGTCGGCGCCATTGTCAAGGAGGGCGCGGGCAAGCTGACACTTTCCGGCGCCAACACCTACTCCGGAACCATTGCCCTGAACGGCGGTGCCCTGGACCTGGCCGGCGGCTCCGTCAACGTCTCCAGCGAGTTCATGGACAACTTTGTGAAGTTCGGTGATTCCGAGCCGAGGTACTCCCACGATGGCTACGGCTTCCTCATCTCCTCCGCCCAGTACTACCTGGTGAAGGGGACAGACGGCACCACCGCCACCAAGGCGGATGGGCTCGCCATCAACGGCGGTTCCTGGGTGACTCCCGAGGGCGCCAGCAGCGGAGACCTGGTCTTCACGTTCGATGCCTCCGAGGAGGACCCCCACGGCATGTACTACGTGAACACCAGTATGGCCACCGGGGACGATACCGCAATGACCTCTGAAAAGGCCACCGGCATCACCATCAAGGAGGGCGCGGTGCTCACCGCCTCCAACGGCAACGCCTTCACGGCACCCAACAAGGCGCTGCACGGCGCGGGCACCTACGCCCTGGCAAACGGTGCCAGCACCCTGAACGGCAACCTGAGCATCGGCTCGGATTGGACCGGCGTCGTGCGTTTGAGCGGGCAAATGACCAATCTAAACATCAGCAATCTCGGCACCAACATCGCCTCCACCATCGAGTTCGCGGGCGTTGCCGGGAACAACATGTATTTTGCCGGTCATGGCGGCGGCATCCACACCCTGAACCGCGATGTCATCTTCACCGATGTCAACAACACTTCGGCTGTCAAACTGACTAACGGTTATTCCGCAGCTGGAGCATATGAGTTTGCCGGCAACGTGAGCGGCCATGGCACGTTTGAATTGAATAAGTCCAATGTAACCTACCACTTTATCTTCAGCGGCGATGTCTCCGACTGGGACGGCCAGTTCAAGGTGACCAATGCCTCCAACAACAGCGACTATGGTGGCACCTGGGTGAAGTTTGCCAACAAGGCGAGTGTGGTGAACGCCACTATCAACAAGGTGGGCGGCGATTTGCGCGTGATTGCGGACACGGATGTGGCATTCAGCAAGGCCGTCACCGCGAGCGCGTTGGAAGTGACCGCCGAGCACACCGCCAGGCTGGGCGCGGCGCTCACCGTGGGCGGGCTGACGGGCCCGGGCGACATTATCTCCACCGCCGCCATTACCCTGAACGGCGACACGGGCACCACCTACGAGTTTGGCGGCGACCTGACTGCGAATTCCCTGAAGAAGGCCGGCGCCGGCACGCAGACATTCAACGGAAACGTGACGTTGAATGGCCTGACTTTCGACAACGGCGGCACCTCCTACTTCAATGGAGCAGTGAGCGTGTCGGGCACCGAGCGTGTGAACGTGTACGGCAGCAACGTCACCTTTGCAGAAGGCATTGCCTACAAGGGCTCCAACGGCTTCAGCCTGGTGGTGGGCAACGGCAACTCGGACGCCTCCCTCACCCTCGGCGCTGATTCCAGCACGAACGGCAAGAGCATCGGCGTGGCAGCCAGGGGCACGCTCACGCTTGAGGAAGGCGTATCGGTGTCCACCTCCTCGGTTGTCAATTCCAGCACGTTCGGCTCGAACGGCACCGTCATCCTGAAGGACAGTGCCGGGCTCAACGTCACCGGGGCCATTACCGCGGTTACCATGCAAAACGCCGGCACCATCACCTCGGGTGGCACCATCACCCTGAAGGATCTGACCAACAGCGGCACCATCAACGCCAATTCCATTGTCGCCTACGGCAACGGCACCGCCACCAACAGCGGCACCATCAAAGTGACAGGCGCGCTCCAAATCGGCGTGAAGGGACAGTCCTCAGAAGACTTCCGCATGACCGGCGGCTCCCTGACCGCGGCAAGCCTGTTGACCCAATGGGGCGGAAAGAGCATTGAGTTCCAGGGCGGCACGGTGGAGTTCACCCCCGCAACCGCCGGGGCGGACGTCATCACCAAGGGCGATGCCACCAACGGCAACAGCGTGGCATTCATCGGCACGGAAACGGAAAGCCTGGTGCTGAAGGCCGCCAAGGCTTGGACCGTGGACCGCACCAAGTACACCACCGATGCGGCAAACGGCCTGAACCTGGGCAACCTTGTGGTGGATGCCGGCAATGCGGGCGCCATCACCTTCAAGAACGCCCACTCCTACACCGGCAGCAACACCATCACCAACAACATGCTGCTCACCCTGGAGAACTTCACCGTTGACACGGAGGAAACCATCACCCTTGCCGGTACCGGCGCCACCACGCTTTCCGGCAACCTGACCGTCAACGGCTCCCTGACCGTGGGCACCGGTTCCAATGTGACCTACACCGGCAGCAGCGCCATCGCCAACACCGGCACCATCACCCTCAACAGTGACATCACCGCCACCAACCTGGCGGTGGCCACGAACCAGAACGTTTATGCGGACCTGAACGGCAACCTCTACGCAAACGACAGCATCGGCAACTACTTCGCCGGCACGGGTGCGGATGTGATCACCCTCGCCACCGGCTCCGGCTCGGTGGCGGCCAACGGACACCGCCTCACCAAGGACAGCGTTGCGTACGACATCTACGCCAACGGCCTGGCCGCCCACTTCGGCGAGGGCGGCGGCGTGAACTACACCACGTTCTACCAGAACGAGGGTGAGCTCAACTTCTCCGACATTGCGAAGGAATCCGCCAAGCACGGGGGTGCGCAGCCGAATATCGTGTACACCACCGATGCCACGCTGAACGTGGACGCGAATCCTGTGGCCATCATGCTCAAGAACGGCACCGCCAACTTTAATGACGGCGTCGTGATTACCGGTGGTCTGTACATCGAGGGCGAGGATATCTATGGCGGGGAATACAGCACAGTGAACGGCCAGGTTGACATCGAGCGCGTGTGGTTTGCCCAGAACGGCTCGAGCGCGACTTTGTTCGACAACTCCGTCATCGAGAAACAGGGAAGCGGCGTGCGCTACTCGTCGGATCCCGAAGTCGGTGGCATCGAGATTGACGCCGATGCGACTACGGGGAACTACTACGACCGGTTCTCCATCACCAACAATCGCTTCGTGGTCTCTGCGTCCGAAATCGCCAAGGTTGCCGACGGCGAAATCACCGTGGGTAACGGCGTGGACGTCGACAGGGTGCACAACAGCGCCGATGGCATCACCGGCAAGCTCACGCTTGACTCCGGAGCGTACGCCGCCACCCTCAAGGAAGTCACCGCCACCAGCGGTGATATCGAGTTCAGGCACATGGCCGCCGCCAACGGCACCGCTGCAGGCTCCCAGACCCAGGTGAAGCTCGACAACCTGTATATCGGCAGCAGCAAGACCGTGAGCTTCTACGAGAACGGCCTGGTTGACGCCGCCGAGGAAGCCAAGGTGACGGTGAACACCACGCTGACAGCCAGTGTGGGAGCCCGGCTGAACGCCGACCTGGAGATGGCCACTGGCTCCACGCTGAGCGTTGCCTCCGGCGGCCTGGAAATGGGCAGCACCGTGACCCTGAACCAGGGCATGACCCTGGAAAGCTGGGATTCCAGCCTGGGACTCGGCGACTCCTACGTGCTCTTCACGGGTGTTGACGGCCTGAACCTCGGCTACGGCCTGGTTACCAGGGAGATAGGCCAGGGCGACTGGATGGAAGCCAGCCAGTATTTCACCAACATCGAGAACACCGATGCCGTGACCTACCTCCTCTACTACGGCGGTGCCCCCACCACACCGGAGGCCGCCGCGGAGAAGGGCGCCGTGATGTCGCTCCAGAGCAACGGCTCCAACGTGGGCGTGGTGTACATCTACGGCGTGGCCACGCCGGAACCCACCACGGGAACGCTCAGCTTGCTGGCGCTTGCGGCCCTCGCGGCCCGCAGACGCCGCAAGTGAAGGTACTAGGTACCCGTCTCCGCCAAGGCTTCGCCGAGGCAGGCTATGTACTAGGTACTATTTAGAAAATTCGGCGCGCTTACGCGCGCAAGATTCACCAAGGCCCAGCCGTTCTGGCTGGGCCTTCTTGCGGGGTGATTTCCGCCGCCGCCCTGCGGGCTATGGCGTGGCAAGGGCGGGGGATGGGCGTGTTTTGTGGGCGTTCAGTGCACTTAGTCTTCTCGCCAGAGGGGGTGGGATTTCCAATGAGGAGGCAAGCCCATTTTAGTCATGTCGACTCCTTGAGCAGCAAAGGAATCGATGAGCTCTTGCATACGGCAGTGCCACTTTGAAGCAGGAGCGACATGGCGCATGATGCAGCGACAAACGAAGATGAGAGCAGCGGTGCGTGAGGATGAGAAAAAGAGGGTTTCCTGATCAGGAGAAGGGGAGACGTTGCGAATCCAGCGACCAAGCTCCACCGAATACGAGCAACTCCACAATTTGTTTTCGGTGAAGGATGGAATGGCGGGCACGACGCGGAAGGTCCTGTTCCACACCCTGGCATGGTGGGCACATTCGTTTCGCAAGGCATTGATGGCCTTCAACCATGAGAGCAGGGTTTTGTTCTTGAGCCCCCACTCATGGGAGATACGCGAGCGGACAGACTTTTCAGAATGCTCGAAAAAATGAACGACAAAGCCAAGCTCCGTAACCCCCATGGCCATCCACAACGGCATGATGCTGTGGCAATCCCCGTACTTGTTGAAGAAATGCTCCACAAAATCGATGGCGTTCAACTTGTTGCCCGCAGGGCGTCCCAAACGCGCCAACTTTTTGTCGTAATCCTTCCAGTGGGGAAAATAGGAGGAGCGGGCGTAGTCGAAAGGCGAGGCGTTTTCCGTATGGTGGTACGCCAGACGCGAGCGGAGGGCTATCTCGATTCGTTCGATGGCATCAAGCAGGCACAGGCGAAGGTTGCGGTCGAAACGGTAGTGGAGCCACACCTGCTCCAAGGTGGTGCCGGGCACGATTTCGTCCTGAATGATACCATCCCGGCGTACACGGTATGGGTGCCAATACGCGCTCAGGCGATAGTAGCCGATGTTGGAAAGGCACTCCATAAGCTTCTGCTTGTCCGCAACGAGACCGCGCGACAACAAAAGTTCAGCCTGTTGCTCCAACGAGAGATGCTGCTTGGTATATTTCATAAAAAAACCTCCCCATGTGCGCGGTTTTTAGAATCAACGGACCCTAATCCTAAGCGGGGGAGGAATGTCTGAATGCAGACTAGCGCACCGGGGGAGAGAAGTCAAGAGGAATTTTTGCGTGCGTGTCATAAAGCACGCAAAACGCAGGGCGCGAAGGCGGCCCCCCGTGTGTGTACACACAACGCATGCATACAAACAAAGCCCAAATCATAAATCCTAAATCCTAAATCCGAAATTGCACCCCCGCCGCAGGTCACTGCGCCGGTTTTTCCAGCAGGTCGTTCATCTCCACGAATTCGGCATCTGGGGAGAGGCCGCCGAGTTCCTGCAGGAGCTCTCGGCAGCGGGAGTTGAGGCGGGTGTAGTCAATGGGACCGGGCTGGGGTTCCGCGGTGCCGGGGAAGACGAGGTAGGAGACGGAGAGGTCCGAGATGGGGCGCGCGTACGGTGTGGCCTTGGGGTTGACGGCCTTGGCGAGGCGCAGGGAGGCTTCCCCGCATTTGTAGTTGGGGCCGAAATCACCGACGATGGCGGGGAAGACGCGCTTGCCGACGAGCACGGCGGCGTAGTCGCCGGGTTTGGGGCGGAAGGCGGCGTCACGCCCCTCCTGCAGGGTGAGGGGGATGACGATGAAGGGATCGTATTCCGCGAGGAGGAAGCTGTAGGACTTGAGGTCGTTCACCACGGCGCGGGCGTGCTTGACGGCGGCGGGGGTGGCCTTCTTGTCCTTCTGGAGCTTGTCCAGGCGATCCTGCCAGGGCTTGAGGAGCGGGTTGGGGGTGTTGCCGAGCTTCTTCCAGCGGTAGGAGGTGGTGGGCTGGTAGTAGTCGCTCTTCATCACCTTCTCCGGCATGGCGGGCAGACGGTCGCCGTCGGAGCCGTCGGACACCACGTCCATATCCGCCTGCATCCAAAGCACCTTTCGGTTGGAGCCGGGGGCGGAGATTTCCAGCAGGGTGTCGGTATCGTAGAAGTTGTGGCGGTCCAGGAGCTTGGAGAGGGTGGCGGCGTTCTTGCGGACCTGGTTCTGCTTGTGGAGCATGAGCGGCGCCCACCAGTGGGAGGTTTTGGCGGCGGCCATGAGGGCGTCGTAGTCGGCGAAGACCTTTTTCAGGTCCGGGTTGGCGGTGGCCAGCTCGGCTGGGGATGCGGCATGCGGCAGGTAGAGGCTCATGCTCAAATGCACCATGTAGGCGTCCTTGAGCTTGCGGTCGTGCGAGGCGGTGGAGCCGGACCGGAACTCCACCATGGAGCGCATGTTGATGCCGCTCTGGAGCTTGGTGAAGTGGGAGAAAGAGCCGTCCATGGCCTGCTCCGGGAGGGCGGGCGGGAACGGCGGCAGCGTGACGGCGGGCATGGCGAAGGCATCCGCCGGGTGCCAGGGCGCCATGGGCTGCACGATGGCGACGGGTTGCGGGGCGGGCTGCGGTTCCGGCTGCGGTGCGGGCTTGTACACCACCACCTCCTTGATGATTTCGCGGGGCGGCTGGGACTCCGCGCCGCCGCGCAGGGCGCGCGCCAGGCGCGCGGGGCCGTCCGTGTAGAGCGAGCCCGCGCCCACCAGCAGCACGCCCAGCAGACACCAGCGGAACGGGTGCCAGCGGCGGCGGTTTTCCCTCAGCATCGTCATGGCTTCTTCTCCGTTTCAGGGTCTGCGCGGCGCGGGCGGAACCCCATGGCGAGCCGCAGCACCGGCAGCGGCACCATGCGCAGGAACCACGCGAACAAGCGTATCCGCAGCGAGGGATAGTACCGCGCGCGCCCCTTGATGAGCGCCTTGAGCGAGCCCTCCACCACGGTGGGGACGGGCGTGTAGAACCATTTTTTAAACGGCACGTCCCCGCTGCCGTGGCCGGGGCGCCGCGCCACATCGCCGAACCCCGTGTGCACGGGGCCGGGACACACCGCCAGCACGGGCACGCCGTGCGCCTTCATCTCCAGGCGCAGGGCCTCGCTGAACGATGCCACATAGGCCTTGGAGGCGGCGTAGACGGCGAAGTCCGGGATGGGGAGCTCCGCCGCCAGTGAGGCGATGTTGATGATGCCGCCCCCCTGCTCCGCCAGCTTGGGCAGCAGGGCGCGTGAAAGCTCCGTGAGCGCGCAGATGTTCACCTGCAGCATCTGGCGGTTGCGCGCGGGCTCGCTGCCCGCCAAATCCCCGTGGTCGCCCAGCCCGGCGTTGTTGATGAGCATGGTCTCGCCGCGGTCCAGCGTGGCGAAGGCCGCTATCAGCCGCGCGCGCTGGGTTTCATCGGATAGGTCGCAGGGCGCGGTGGCCACCTCTAGCTCCGGGTTCTTGGCGCGCAGCTCCGCCGCCAGCGCATCCAGCCTATCCGCGCGCCGCGCCACCAGCACCATTTGTTTGCAGCCGCCCGCGAGCCGCCGCGCAAAGGCCTCCCCCAGCCCGGAGGACGCTCCCGTGATGATGACCTGGTCGCATATCATGCGTACCATTGTACACGACCGCGCGCGGGAATGCAAATGGTTATTTGCCCTCGCCTCATGCGCCAGAGCTCCCGGGGAAATACAGTTTTTGGAATGGATATTTAATGGCCTGTTATTACAGCGAAATCAATTGTATCCCAATTGTGAAGCAGGGCATACGAGGCATGAGGCGCCCGACCTCGGGCACGCCGGATTCCCCACACCAGCGAACTCGCGTTCCCCAAAGAAATGCCTTGACTACCCATTCTAAATACTGTATCACCCCTGCATGCAAAGCGACCTCACACACCCAGAAAACGAGACCTTGTGTCAAAGGCTGGCGCGCTCTATCTCCGGGGAACGGCATGGATTAATGGGCATTGCGATAATAATCGTTATGCTGTACCACTGGGGAACGTTGGGAAGCTGCAGTCTTTTGGTAAGATTGTACGGATATTTTGCGGTGGAACTTTTCCTTTTCTTGTCCGGGTTCGGCATTTATTATTCGTTGGCAAAGACATCGGACACACGGCAGTATTACCTCCGGCGATTTTGGCGCATTATTCCCACATGCATTGTCTCCGGAATCATTTTCGTATGGGTGCACCATGAGGCATTGCCGAAATTGTATTCATTCAGCAGCGTATATCCCTGGCTGGCGTTCCTTGGATTGGATGTATGGTATATTCGCACGATAGTGATTTATTACCTGATTGCGCCGCTCATATACCGTCTGATGCAGCGGCTGCATTATCCCCTTTTGGGAATAACGCTGTACTCCGCAATAGGCTATTTGCTGCTATCATTTGTTAGCATGGAACAGTACCATCCCGATTTTTTGGTGAAAACGACGGTCTTTTGGAGCATTAAGCGGTTTCCCGCTTTCCTGGCGGGGATGTATATTGCCCACAAGGCGGGTAACGGTGGAAACCTGGTTGCCTTGGGCATCATGGCCATCATTGGCGTGGTGGTTCACGCTGGATTGACATATGGTGTTTTGTTCCAAGGGCTGAGTTTCCAAGTGCGCAGCGACATGGAGATCCTGCTGTTTCCCTGTTGGGGTTTCATATTGTGGGGCATGGCATGTTGTCTCCGGCATGTAGGTGGATGGATAAAGGCAGGGGTGGAATGGCTGGGGAAATACTCGTTGGAAATCTTTCTCGCCCACTCTGCCATTTTCGCCCTGTTGCCGCGCGCGTGGTGGCTGTTCCCCTTAGCCTGCGCCATTTCACTAGCCGCCGCCGTTCTGGTGAATCGGCTTGCAAAACGGGTGTGCGCCTGCTTTGGCAAATAACCGGAGCGTTGCGATAAAAGGCTTCCCAAAGTGCGGGAAGTGTGCATAATGTGGGCATGCATGAATTCCTGAACTTTTGCATGCAGTGCATCCAGGACTGGGGGTACTGGGGTGTGACGCTGCTGATGGCGATGGAGAGCTCCATCCTGCCCGTTCCGAGCGAGGTGGTGGTGCCGCCGGCGGCGATTGCGGCCTCTCAGGAGGGTTCTTCCATGTGCTTCTGGGGCGTGGTTCTGGCGGGCACGGTGGGCTCGTACCTGGGTTCGTGCTGCATGTATTTCGTCTCCCTGTTGGTGGGGCGCCCCATCATCTACCGCTGGGGCAAGTATGTGTTCCTGCCGCGGCACAAGGTGGAGACGGCGGAGCAGTTCATGCGCGACTACGCGACGGCGGGCATCTTCTTTGCGCGCTTCCTGCCGGTGGTGCGCCACCTGATTTCCATTCCGGCGGGGCTTTCCCGCGTGAACTTCCTCACGTTCAGCCTGGCCACCATCAGCGGCTCCGCCATCTGGTGCTGGGTGCTGGCGTGGTTCGGCGACAAGGTGGGCAGCGAAAACCCCGGCATCATGGAATCCCCGGAAAACCTGATTGCCGCGGTGAAGGGGGAATCCCACCTGGTCATCCTGGGCGTGCTTTTACTTGCCGTGCTCTACGGCATCATGAAGTACATGACGCGCAGGAAAAAGGCGGAGTGAAGCCGCTCTCCCGCCGTATGACACAGCCCGCGGTTGCGGGGGTGCGGTGCGGGTGTTAGAAGTGGATTGTGCAGGGCAGCTACCCGAGTTTGCCCCCCTGCGCAACCCAACCCCGATTATTAACCCAAACCATTGATACCACTATGGATAAAAGTAAAACAGAAATTGTGTTGGTCATCGACAAGTCAGGCTCCATGTCCTGCCTGCGCCAGACGGTGATCGATTCCGTCAACGCGTTCCTCAAGGACCAGAAAGACTGCGAGGGAAGCGCCACCGTCACCATGTACGCCTTCGACGACGAGGTGATGGTGATGCAGGAGTGCAGCCCCCTGGAAAAGGTTCCGGAGCTTTCCCGCAAAAACTACGAACCCGACGGCTGCACGGCCCTACTGGATGCCGTGGGCACCGCCATCGACGATACGGGCAAGCGCCTGGCCTCCCTGCCGGAGGAACAGCGCCCCGGCAACGTCATCATCGGCATCATGACCGATGGTTTCGAGAACTCCTCCCGCCGGTACAAGTGGAAGGACATCGCGGACCGCATCGCGCACCAGAGGGAGAAGTACAGCTGGCGCTTCATGTTCTTCGGCGCGGGCATGGATGCCATCGAGGTGGCTTCCAAGATGAACATCGACCGCGCCGACAGCGTGACCTGGGAAGCAGGCGACGCGGACGAGGTGCATGCCGTGATGAGCTCCCAGAGCCGCCGCGCGAAGGCCTGCCGCAAGGTGTCCATGGGAACCGCCAGCTATGCCGTCCGCCAGGACGCCTGCCGCAGCCTCTCCGCCCTGATGGACGAGGAGCGCGAGCGGATCAAGAAGGGCAAGAAGGCCGGGAAATAACCCCTCCGCCCAACCGCACAAAGCCCCTGCGCCCTTCAAGGCGCAGGGGCTCGTTTCTGCGCGGCGACCGCCGCGCCGAATTTCCCAAATTGTAAATCAGCGGAACACAATCCGCCCATCCTCGCTATCCACGCGTATCATCTCACCCTCCCTGTACTTTCCTTCCAAGATAGCGAGGCTGAGGGGGTCCAGGATATCATGCTGGATGGCGCGCTTGAGGGGGCGGGCACCGTAGACGGGATCGTAGCCGTGGCTGGCGACCAGCTCCGCGGCGGCATCGGAGAGCTCCATGCGGAGGCCGCGGGCGGCCAGGCGCTTGTGGACGCGCTCCAGCTGGATGCGTACGATGCGCTTGAGGTCGTCTTCCTGCAGGCGGTCGAAGATGATGATTTCATCCACGCGGTTGAGGAACTCCGGGCGGAAGTGGCCGCGCAGGGCGTCCAGCGCCTTTTCGTTGCGGGCGGCGGCGTCGCTCTCGCTGAGGATGAACTGTGAGCCGATGTTGCTGGTCATGATGAGCACGGTGTTGGTGAAATCCACCGTGCGGCCCTGGCCGTCCGTGATGCGGCCGTCGTCCAGCACCTGGAGCAGCACGTTGAACACGTCCGGGTGGGCCTTCTCGATCTCGTCGAACAGCACCACGCTGTACGGGCGGCGCCGCACGCTCTCCGTGAGCTGGCCGCCCTCGTCGTACCCCACGTACCCCGGAGGCGCGCCGATGAGGCGCGACACGCTGTGCTTCTCCATGTACTCGCTCATGTCGATGCGCACCATGGCCGCCTCGTCGTCGAACAGGAATTCTGCGAGAGCCTTTGCCAGCTCGGTCTTGCCCACGCCGGTGGGGCCCAGGAAGATGAACGAGCCGAGCGGGCGGTGCTCGTCCTGCAGCCCCGCGCGGGAGCGGCGGACGGCGTCCGCTACGGCCTTCACGGCGTCCCTCTGGCCGATGAGGCGGGCGCCGATGCGCTCCTCCATGTGGACGAGCTTCTCGCGCTCGCCCTCCGCCAGTCGGGCGGCGGGGATGCCGGTCCAGGTGGAGACGACCTTGGCGATGTCGGCCTCGGTGACCTCCTCCTTGAGCAGGCCGTCTCCGGAGCTTTGGAGCTGCGCGAGGGCCTCGCGGGCCTGTTTGGCGTCGGCCTCGGCGGCGGGGATTTCGCCGTAGAGGATTTCGGAGGCGCGAGCGAGGTTGCCGCCGCGCTGGGCCTGCTCGGCCTCGGTGCGCAGGGCGTCGATGCGCTTCTGGGCGCCGCGGGCGCGGACAACGACGTCCTTCTCGCTCTTCCAGCGTGCCACCATGGCATCCACCTTCTCGCGGGTGTCGGCCAGCTCCTGCGTGATTTTCTCGAGGCGCTGCCTGGAATCGTCGTCCTTCTCCTTGGCGAGTGCCTGGCGCTCCATCTCCAGCTGCATGGCACTGCGGTTGAGCTCATCGATTTCGCTCGGCATGGAATCCAGCTCGATCTTGAGGCGCGCCGCGGCCTCGTCAACGAGGTCGACGGCCTTGTCCGGCAGGAAGCGGTCGGTGATGTATCGGTTGCTGAGGGTGGCGGCGGCCACGAGGGCGGAATCGGTGATGTGCACGCCGTGGTGGACCTCGTAGCGCTCCTTGAGACCGCGCAAGATGGCGATGGTGTCCTCCACGCTGGGCTCCGCCACGTACACGGGCTGGAAGCGGCGCTCCAGCGCGGCGTCCTTCTCGATGTACTTGCGGTACTCGTCCAGCGTGGTGGCGCCGATGGTGCGCAGCTCGCCGCGCGCCAGGGCCGGCTTCAGCAGGTTGGCCGCATCCATGGAGCTGTCGCCCCCGGCGCCCGCGCCCACCAGCGTGTGCAGCTCGTCGATGAACAGGATGATCTCGCCCTCGGAGGCCGTGACCTCCTTGATGAAGGCCTTGAGACGCTCCTCGAACTCGCCGCGGTACTTGGCGCCCGCCAGCATGGAGCCGATGTTCAGGCTCACCAGGCGCTTGCCGCGCATGCCCTCCGGCACGTCGCCGTCCACAATGCGCCGCGCCAGGCCCTCCGCGATGGCGGTCTTGCCCACGCCGGGCTCGCCGATGAGAACCGGGTTGTTCTTCGTGCGGCGGGAGAGGATTTGCAGCACGCGGCGAATCTCCGAATCACGCCCGATGACGGGGTCGATCTTCCCCTGCCGCGCGCGCTCCGTCAGGTCCGTGCCGTACTTCTCCAGCGTCTGGTACTTCTGCTCCGGGTCCTGGTCCGTGATGCGCTGGTTGCCGCGCACCTCCTTCAAGGCATCCAGGTACTTTTTCTGAGTCAGCCCGCAGGATTCCAGCAGGCGCTGCATCTCCGCGTCCGTCTCCAGCACGCCCAGCACAAAATGCTCCACGCTCAGGAAATCATCCTTCATGCGCTTGCGCTGCTCCTCCGCAGCCGCAAGCGCCTTGTCCAGCTCCGCGGAAATTCCCGCACCCTGGACCGACGCCCCGCGCTGCCGCGGCTGCCGCTCCAGCCACGCCGCCAGCTCACGCTCCACCCGCCCCGGCTCCACCCCCGCCTTCTGCAGAACCGCCGGCAGCAAGCCGCCCTCCTGCTTCAGCAAGGCCAGCAGCAGCTCCGCAGGGTACACCTGCGCCCTGCCCCCGGCCGCAGCACCCTGCACCGCCCCCTGGAGAGCCTCCATCATTTTCGTGGTGAAATTCGTATTCATGCCGTAAAGACACCCAACCTCCCCCAACCGTTCAAACAATTATGCGAAGTTGTGAAACGAGAAACGCCCCTCTCCGCAAAAAGCGGTAGGGGCACTTGACAATGATGGGGCATCCTTGCCGCGCTTAGAGGAATTTGACCCAGAGGTAAACGGCGGAGATGGCGATGGAGAGGAGCATCAGCGGGAATCCGACGACGAAGTACTGCATGAAGCTTACATGCATGCCGTGCTTGCGCGCGAGGGAGAGGGCGACCACATTGGCGCTGGCGCCGATGACGGTGCCGTTGCCGCCGAGGCAGGCACCCAGCGAGAGCGCCCACCACAGGGGCTCCATGGTGGCGAAATCCCAGCCGGCCGTGGCTCCCATGTCCTTGAGCAGGGGAATCATGGTGGCCACAAAGGGAATGTTGTCCACAAAGGCGGACATGACGGCGCTGAGGCCGAGGATGGAGTAGGTGGCGGCGGTGATATCGCCGTGGGTGATGTCCAGCACACCCTGGGCCATGGCCTTGATGACGCCCTGTGTCTCCAGACCGCCGACCAA
>JAUNNT010000051.1:254-19937 GCA_030531305.1 Akkermansia sp. | reverse complement strand
AGGGAGTTTGGCGGACCCGGCAACTGCCCCGCGCCGCACGCGCCGTGCAAATTTTCGCGCCCTAATCTTAATCCTAATCCTAATTGCCTTGCCCTGTATGGGCCAACCACCGCCGTTATTTGTCCGGCAGCAGATCCGCGTAAATCCCCGGGGTGGATTTGGGGATTTCCACGGCGTCCACCCACTTCTTGTAGAGTTCCACGGGACCTGCGCCGCCGAGGATGCCGTAGGCGAATCCCATGTTGCGGAGCTGTTCCAGCGCGGTGACCATGAGGGCTTTCCCCACGCCGAGTCCACGTGCCTTCTCTCCCACGCCCATGGGGCCGATGAAGCCGCGGGCGGTGGTGTCGTAGCAGACGAAGCCGATGATTTCCTTGTCGCGCGTGGCGATGAAGCAGCCGATGGGCTGGTGTCCCATGGCCACCTTGCACTCGCTCACCCACTTGGGGCTGAAGTTGCGCTGCACAAAGTCGATGAGGCAGTGGCGCTCATACGGGTTGCAAAGGCGCAGCAGCACGCCTTTCTCCGCCAGCGCGGCGCGCAGGGGCGCGCCTGCAGGCAGGTCGTAGAGCCGTACAATCATGTCTATCATAATCGTTCAGAATTCCTTGGTTGGTTGTTGGCAGAAAAAGGGCGGGACCCCAATGGCGGGGCCCCGCCGGAAACGGGATGGAATGCGCGCGGCGCCCTTACTTGGCGGGCTCGGCGGGCTTCTCCTCTGCGGGCTGGCCTTCCGCAGGCTGCTCCGCCTGGTCCGCATCGGCCGCGGCGCGGTCCTTGGCGGTGTTGTAGAAGGCGTCCGCCAGCTTGTCGATGAGCGGGTCCTTGCCGGCCATGTCGTACACGTTCTTCATCATGTGCGCCATGGCCACGGCATCGCGGTAGTCCGCGGGCAGCCCGTTCCACGCGCTGCCGCTGAGCACCTTGCCGGCCTTGGCCACGTGCTCCGGCACGCCCGGCATGGCCGCCAGGATGTGCAGGGAGCGGATGAGCGCGTCCTCCTGCATGGGCCACAGGTTGCCGTGCACGCCCACCACGCTCTGGCAGTAGTTGTCCACGGCCTTGCTGGCGTCTGCGCGGTGCTCCGGGGTGATTTCACCCTCCAGCTCCGCGGCGGGCACCTTGGAGGCGTACACGCGGCCCAGCGCATAGCGCAGCCACGCGTAGGTCTCGGAATCCATGGACTTGGCCTTGGTCTTGATGAGGTCCTCCACCTCCGCCTTGAGGGCGGTGAGCGCGGAGGCGTCGTCCTTCACGCCGGCCATGACCTTGGCGGCCTGGTAGCGCAGCTTGTCCGCGCCGGTGAGCTTGGTGGCGCCGGGGAAGGCGGAGGTGACGCCGTTGATGGCGCCCCAGTCCATCTGGCGCACAATGCAGTTGAGCTCAGCCATGGCGGCCGCGGTGGCGGGGTTGCCGGGCAGGTTGCCGAAGGCGATGTACTTGGTGCGGCACGCCGCCAGCGCCTTGCGCGCATCCGCAAGCTCCCCGGAGCGGTAGTCCGTGAGCGCGGACGCCAGGTCCGCCGGCGTCATGATGTAGAACACCTTGCACGCGGAGACGGGCTGGGCCAGGATGGTGTCCGTGCCCTTCTGCTGGTACTGGTAGTTCTCTCCGTCCGCGCCGACGAGCTCGACGGTGCCGAGCTTCTGGCTGGGGGCCTGGACGACGGCGGTGAGGCGGGCGGCGCCGGGCTGCTGTGCGGTGGCGGGCTGGATGGCGCCGGCCAGGGCTGCGATGGCGAAACCGATGATGTTGCGAGTCTTCATAATCGTGTCAAATGATGGATTGTTTTAGTTGTTCTCGAGTTTGCGCTGGAAGTCCTTGCCTTCCTTGTCCTCCTTCTGCACGGCCATGTCCGCGCCGTATTCCGCCACCTTGGAGACCACCTTGTTGTAGGCGTCGCGGTCGGAAGCGGCCATCTTGTCCTCCAGCTTGGAGCGCTTGATGAGGTTGACGTAGTTCTGGCCGGTGCTCCAGGCGGTCCAGCGGTCGGAAGCCTTGAAGTTGCCCTTCATGCGGTCGCCGGAGCTGGGGTTGTTGCGCTTCCAGAAGAGCTCCATGGCGGCCACGCACGCGGGTGCGGAGTAGCCGATCCTGTTGCGGTTCTGGTTGAACACGTTCATGTAGGTGAGCAGGGCGTTCTTGATGTCGCCGCACTCGCTGTAGGCCTTGCCGAGCAGCATGTTCATCTGCAGGCGCTCGTCGTTGTTGCCGCGGGTGCTCTTGAGGTAGAGCGCGGCGGCGTCACGCGCCTTCTCGTAGTTGCCGTTGCGGGTGTAGAGCTCCGCAAGGCCCTTCATGGCGGGGATGGTCTGCGTGGTGACGGGGCCGGAGGTGACCTGCTCGTAGAGCTTGATGGCCTCCTTCTGCTGCTCCGCGTTCTTGGAGAACGCGAGGGCGTTCGCCTTGCCGAGGGTGGCCTCCGCCACGCGGTCGCGGCGGCGGTTGATCACCGAGTCGTAGTAGGTGATGGCCATGTCGATCTCGTTCTGCTTGGTGGACGGGTCGTCGAAGCGTGAGACGTACTTGACGAGGTAGTCGCCCACCTGGACGGCGATGAAGCTGGTGAGGTCGTCCGGCTTGAACGTGTTGGTCATGTCGCGGAACTCGCGCTCCACTTCCAGCAGCTTGGCGTCGCGCTTGGAGGGGTCGTCCTTGATGGTGGCCACCTCCTGGTTCATGGCGTTGATGACGGCCATGCGCAGGATGGCGTTGGTGTACTTGTCCTCGGAGCTGATCTCGGAGAAGTCCTTCACCAGGTCCTGGGTCTGCTTCTCCGGGATGACGCCCTTGTCCTTGTACTTGGTGGCGCCGGCGATGTACTTGTCGATGTACGTGTTGATGGCCTTCTCCAGCTCGGGGTTGGTCTTGTTGTTCTTGAAGGCGTGGTTGGCCTCGCGGACGATGATGCTGCGCAGGCCCTCCAGGGCGGTCTTGACAGCATCGGCGTCGCCGGCCTTGTCCGCGCGGCTCACGCGCAGGCAGGCGGCGGGCAGCGCGTACACGCAGCCCTCGTAGTCGGCCTCGTTCCAGAAGCGGTCGTTGTAGCCTTCCACGCGCTTGGCGGTGGCGGCCTCGTCCTCACCCTCCATGGGGATTTCAAGGCCGTAGGAATCCAGCCAGAAGAGGGCGTTGGCGAAGACGATGTCCTCCTTCTTGCCCTTCTCGTCCATGCGCTTCTTGGCGTTGTCCGCGCAGCGCTCCAGGATCTTGATGGCTTCCGGCTTCACGGTCTGGTCCGGGTCCGCAATCAGGATGGATGCGGCCTGCAGGTCCGCGTTGGGGGCGAAATCGCCGTCCGGCCACTGCTCCACGATGGTCTTGCAGTAGGCGAGGGCCTGCTGGTTCATCTTGGCGGCCTCGGCCTCCTCGGCCTGGCGTGCGGCGCGGGTGAGGCACTCCACGGCGGCGTAGTGCATGTTGGGGGAGAGCGCGTTCTCCTTGAGGTCGTACTCCGGGTGGCGGTCCTTGTAGCGCTTGAAGACCTTCAGTGCCTCGTCCAGGTGCTTGGTGTCCATGCTGGCCAGCTTCATGTGGCTGTCCATGAGGTAGTAGAAGGTGGTCATGTTGTAGTACTTGGCCTTGTCCGGCTTGAGGGCGCCCTTGCCGGCGGCCTCAAGACCGCCGCCCTTGAGCAGCTCCTCCGCCTTGGTCACCACCTCCTCGTAGCTCTTGAGGTTGTGCAGCGCGGCGATGATGGCGAACTGCGCGGACACGTAGTACTGGTTGGTCACGTCGTCCTTGAAGAGCTTCATCACCTCTTCCGCGGCGGGGATGACACCCTGCCAGTCCTTGTCCTTGAGCAAGCGGCTCATCTTGTTGACGGCGATGTTCTTGGCCTTGTCGCCGCCGAGGTCGTCGCCCTGGCCCTGCACCTTCTCAATGTACTTGTTGCCGGCCTCCTCGTCGCCCGTGGCGAAGCAGAGCTGGGCCAGCTGGAAGTAGTTGTTGTTGAGCATCTCCACCGTCTTGTTGTCCTTGTCGGTCTGCACCAGGTCCTTGTAGCGGTCCACCATGATCTGGTAGCCGGCCTTGGCGAGGCGGTTGCTCTGCAGGGTGAGGGCCAAGTTGGCGGTGGAGAGCACGGCGTAGCCGTCCAGGTCGCGGTGCTCGCTCTCCAGCTTCTTGTAGGCCTCCGTGAGCTTCTTGGGATGCTCCGGCACCATGCGCACGCCCGTGCCGGAATCCGTGAACGGCTTGGCGCACTTGCCGATGGCCTTGTTCTGCGCAGCAAGTGCCGCGCGGATGGTGGTCATGTCCGGCACCAGGGCGAAGAGGCAGTTGGCGGAGTGCGCGGCCTCCGCGGCGGATGCCGTGTCATTGGCGCGCATGGCCTTGTCCGTGGCCATGGTGGCCTTGATGCCGTTGTTGAGGTACTTGTCCGCGTAGCGTGCGGCGCGTGCGGGCTCCATGTTGTAGCTGGCGGGGCTGGTGGAGATGATCTTGTAGACCCAGCCTGCGGTTTCCGGGTGCTCCATGGCGATGCGGGCGACGGTGTTGAGGCCGGTCATGGCCATGTCGTCCGGCAGCTTGCCCTTGGCCTTGCGCGCCTTGTCCAGGTACTCGCCCGCCTTCTTGAAGTCCGGCGTGGGCTGCAGCATGTACGCCTGCACCAGCATGAAGCACACGCGGCCGTCCAGCTTCTGCTTCTTCTCCAGCGCGCTCACCTTGTTCTTCTGCAGCAGGCCGTAGTATTCCTCCAGCAGCGGGATGGCGGCCTCCAGCTTGGTCTTGTCGCCGGCCTGCTCCTCCGTGCCGCTGCCCAGCATGTACAGGCTCAGGCCCTGCTGGAACACCGCGTACGTGCGGCGCGCCTCGAACACTTCGTACTGCTGCGGCGCGTTGAGCTTCACCGCGTCCATGAAGGCTTTCTCCGTGAACATCTTGTTGTCCGCGTACGCCTTGTACGCCTTGTACGCGCCATCGTAGTCCGCCGCCTTGTACAGCGTGTCAGCCTTCTCCCAGGCGTAGAACGGCAGCACCCAGCGGAACTGCTTGGCTATCGTCGAATTCGGGTCGCCGAACTTGGTGAGTATCTTGTCGCACAGGTCCACGGCGTCCTGCACCTTGCCTGCGGCGGCGAGGTCCTGCACCTGCTTGAGCGCGGAGACGGGGTCCTGGGCCTGGCAGACGCAGGGCACGGTGAAGGCCATGGCCGCCAGCACGGAAATTCCGGTAATGTGGTTGTTCATGATAATGGGGATGATGTTGTTTTGAAGGGGTTTCGTGAATAAAGGAGGGGAGCTGCGGTGTTCGCCGCCCGGCTCCCCTCCCCTAATGGTTGAAATTGAGGTTTCGGGTTGCTTATTCCTCTCCGGCGGTGGTGTTCAGGCCCACGGTGTGGATATCCGCCTCAGCCAGCGAGGCCATCACGTCCACGATGCGCTGGTGCGGCGCCTTCGGGTCACCCATCACCATCACGATGGGGGTGGTGTCCGCGGCCTTCGCCTGGTCGTTCAGCGCCTTCAGGGACTCCACCAGGGTGTCCATCTTGCGCTGCTCGCGGAACGCGGCGGTCTTGGGCTTCACCATGGGGTCGTACGGGCCGCCCACGGTCATGTCGCCGTTCCACACCACGGAGCCGTCGGCGGCCACCTTGATGCGGCCGGGCTCCAGCGGGGGAGGCGTGGAGTTGGTGGTCTCCTGGGCGGGAATGCTGATGTCCAGCTTCTTCTCGCTCACCAGCGAGGTGGCCACCAGGAAGTAGATGAGCAGAAGGAAGCAGCAGTCAATCATGGAGGAGATGTTCATCTCCGGATCTTCCTGCTCCTCCGTCTGGATGTTCTTGTGTCTTGCCATTGTCTCGGTGAATTTGCGGGTTCTTTACTTCGCGGGCAGCGTGCCGAACACCAGGTTGGACACGCCGGCGCTCGCCGCGCAGCGGATCGCCTTGCACGTCCGCTCCCACGGCGCGTCCTTGTCGCCGCGCAGGTAGATCTTGATGTCCTTGTCCTCCATGTGCTTGGCCTTCATGCGCTCCTTTTCCTTGGTCACGTACTCGGTCAGCAGGTTGGCCTCGTCCTCGGTGTAGCCGACGCTCTTGGTGTTGTCGGACACGCCCCAGATGACACCGGCCTTGCCCTTGTAGTTCTTGCGGAACTTCTCCTGGGCGCCGGAGTCCATCTTGTCGAAATCCTTGAAGATGTTGATGACGATGCAGCCCTTGGCGTCCTTCATGTCATTGCACGTGATGGCGCTGGGCATGCGGACGCTGGGGTCCTTGGAGACGGTGATCTGGGTGGCGTTGACCACGAAGAAGATGAGGAGGAGGAAGCAGCAGTCAATCATGGGAGACATGTTGACGTTGCCCTTGATTTCCTCTTGGTCTCTTGCGTTTTTCTTAGCCATGAGTCAAAAGTGTGGCTTGGGGTTGCTCCCGCCGCCGGGATGGGGCGGCGGGCCTCACGGGCGGGCAGGCCTTAGGCCTGGACTTCCTCGGCGGGTGCCTCCACGCCTTCCTCGCCCTCAACGTCCAGACCCTCCGGGATACGGGCGAGCTGGGCTTCAGCGTTGATGACGTTGATGGAGGTGTTGACCATCTCTTCCACGGCGTTGATGCAGGAAGCCTCCAGCGCCTGTGCCTTCTTCTTGAAGAGGAAGAACGCGGGGATGGCGATAAT
This sequence comes from Akkermansia sp., assembly GCA_030531305.1. GTDB lineage: Bacteria > Verrucomicrobiota > Verrucomicrobiia > Verrucomicrobiales > Akkermansiaceae > Akkermansia. The sequence goes on along the minus strand of JAUNNT010000051.1, from coordinate 13,317 downwards.
GGAGATGATCAGACCCCAGAAGGTGGTGAGCAGTGCAATGGAGATGGATCCTGCAAGGTCGCTCGGGTCGGCCTGGCCGGTGGTGGCCAGCACGCCGAACGCCATGATCATGCCCTGCACCGTACCGAACAGGCCGATGGACGGGGCGATGGAGCCGGCCAGCGCCAGGATGTCCACGTACTTCATGTTCTGCGGGCGTTCGTTGGCGGTGAAGTCTGCGATGGCGTCCTCGATGCTGTCCTTGCCCAGGTCCTCGGTGCGGTTGGCATCAATGTTGGGCAGGGCGTAGGCGACGAGGCGGCCGAGATAGGTGGGGCTCTCCGTGGCGAGCTTGATGGCGGACTGCACGCGGCACTCGCCCATCAGGCCGATGAGCTGGACGCGCAGGGCCTCCGGGCAGAACTTCTCATCCTTGAGCTGCTGGTAGCAGTAGACGATGAGGAAGATGGTCAGGCCGAGCAGGAGCACGAGGGGAATCATGGTCCATCCACCATCGATCACCCATTGGTCGAGCATGGTCTTCTTAGTGACCTTTGCACCTTCTTCCTGCGCCCAGGCGGACGTGGAGATGGCAGCGGCGGCAAGCATCCCGAATGTGAATGCACGAACAGCGAACCGAGAAATCATGTTCTTCATAAGTTGCTTTAGATTGGTTGAGGTTAGAGTTTTGACATCTCCCATTTAACCAAAAATCCGCGCGTTTGCAAGCACGTTTTTCAAAATTCCGCAATTTTTTCCGCGCGCGCGCCCGGTTTGGCCCCCGTCTTCAGGTGGTACGCCTTGAGCGGCTTGTAGCCTTTCTTGGCCATGAGGGCGTCCCAGTCCCGCGGCAGCTCAATCTTCACGGTGGCGTATCCGCCGCCGGGCAGGCACATGGTCTTGTTGCGGTTGGCGTCGCCCGTCACCAGCATGGCGGTCTTGCCCGCCTGCATCACGGGAACGGTCTGCAGGCGCTCCAGGCCGCACCACTCCAGCCACACCGGGGTAGCGGTTTCCGCGGCGCCCTCGGCGCGCGCTATCCGGTCGGCGTGGTCGTCCACGGAGTAGGTGTCGGGGTTGAAAGCGCTGCCGGGGTTGGCCCAGTAGTTGGCGGTGGCGCGCTGCTCCAGCGGCACGCGCGCGGTGGCCACGAGGGCCCTCTCCAAATCCTCCTTGCTCTTGTACCTGGCGGCGAGGTCGCGCGCCACGTAGGCGGTGACGAGGATGGTTCTGTAGACGCACGGTGTACCGCTGCCCACGGCGAACTGCTGCTTTTCCGTGGCGTCCCAGGCCATGAGCTCCATGATGACCTGCGGGTCGGAGGATGCGGGGGCGAGGTTGTTTCCCCAGCAGAGTGCGGAGGCGGCGGTGAGGGCGTTCTCGTTGAGCTGCATGCCGCGCTGCACGTGGTAGGGCTGCCAGCCGATGGCGAGTGCGGCGGGCTCGTCCTCCGCCAGGCACCAGGGCATGAGGTAGCCGAAGGTGCCCATGCGGTTGAGCTTGGTGTAGTAGCCGCCGAAGTTGAGCATGGCGAGGTTGATGAAGCGGCCGATGGCGGCGTTGCGGCGGTCGCTGATTTCGCCCTGTCCGTTGTCCAGCCCGAGCTGGCGCGCCACGGGGCCGTTCACCCAGCAGTACGGGGTCCAGGCGTGCGTGCTGGACAGCGTGCGGCGGAAATCGCCGTTGGCCATGGCCTTGGTGAACGCCAGCAGGATGGGCATGAACTCCGGCGGGCAGCCGGCCATCACGCCGTTGGCCGCCACGTGCCGCACCTTCACCTCGCGCCGCGCCGGCGGCACCACCGCCACCGTGTCGTCCGCCGCCGCATCCGTGTACTTCAGGAATTCCGCAATGGCGCGCTTGGTGGGCGGCACCACGGGCAGGCCGTCGCTCCACCCCTGTTCCGCGAAGTAGGCGTTCACCTGGTCCAGCGACCCTTTGAACACCACGCCGTCGCGCTTCTTGGAGAGCGCGTCGTCCTTGGGCAGCTCCTTGTCGGACAGCGGTTTGGTGAGGGCCTTTTCAACCTGCGGCCACAGCACCTTGCGGGTGTTCTCCAGCAGCTCGTCGCGCGAGTGCGCGGAGAACGCGCCGGGATATTCCGCCACGCGCGGAATGGGCACGCCCGCCGCATGCGCCGCAAACTTCGCCTGCTCCGTGAAGCCGGGCGCGGCGATCATCACAGAGGGGATGCCCTCATGCTCCGCCGCAATGCATGAGCCCATCTCCTTGGGCGTGCAGAGCCCGCAGCCGCCGTTGCCGGAGATGACCGCATCCACTTTCAGCTCGTGCAGCTTGGCCACGAATTCGTCCTTCTGCGCGCGCACCACGCCCGGCCCCGGCCAGGGTCCCGCGGACCCCACCTCGCTGAGCACGTACACTTTCGCCTTGGGGTATTTTTGGAGGATGAGGCGCTTGAGCTCCGGGTGGGTGACGTAGGCCATGAAGCTGCCGCCCACGATGGCGATGGTCTTGCCGTTCAGCGTGTCGAGCCGCGGCGCCTGCCTGATGTTCTCAATATTGCTCTGTCCCACGGGCGAGTACACGGCGTACTGCCCCTCGCCGGGCGCGGCGGGAACGGCGCATTGCCCGTCCACGCAATCCTGCCCAAAACCCAACGTGCACAAGGCCAGTGCTGCGGCAACCAGTTTCATACAGGGTATAAGCGCAAAGCGCCGCACGGTTTCAACACGCCGCAACAAAAAGACCACCGACCCCTGCGGAGCCGGCGGTCCCGATAAGAATGAAGACTGAAATCTTACTTGCATTTGCCCTTGCAGGTCCACACCTTCACGGGCACGTACTGCTGCTGGGGAACATCACAGTTGCCGGGCAGGGGACGGAGCTTGGGCATAGGCTGCGACTGGCAGCAGCAGGAGCTGAAGCTCAGGGCGCACACAACAGTGAGAATGAGAGTGAATGCTTTCATGAAAGTAGGACGTTTAATGCTTACAGTGGACATTAAAGCAGAAATGCCGTGCAGAGTCAACCGAAAAATTCACCGCGGCGCGTTTTTATTTGCTTGGAGCGGAAAAATCGGCGTCGAACACCAGCACCTCGAAAGGTTCCAGGCGCACGCGCACCGTGCCTTCCGCCGGGATGGCAAGCTCCTTCACGCGCTGGTCCGCATACGTCGCGCGCAGCGGAACGGCACCCTTGGTCGTGGGCTCGAACACGGCGGCGGAAAGCTCTATCTCCTGCGGCTGGTCGTCAGGGTTGCGCAGGGCGAGCGTGGCCCCGCGGTCCGCACGCCAGGCGGCGAAGCCGTACACGCGGCCCTCGCCGGGGTCGCCGCCCACCCAGTGGGCATCCGCCAGCACGGGCGCCCATTTGTGGCTCCACTTGAGCGCGGCCGCCACGTCATCCCACGCGGCGTCGTTCATCATGCCGGGGGTGAGGTAGAGTTCCTGCTGGTTGGCGCCGCTGGCGCAGAACATGCGGGCGTCGGAGCGCATGTTGTTGTTGACGGGGAAGGAGAGGTCCTTGGCGGATTCGCAGGCGCCGCCCAGCTCTGCGGCGGCAATGGCGGGGTCTGCGCCGTCCGGGCGGGCGTCACTGGTGTGCGCGGCCTGGAATTCCGTGCCCAGCACCAGGCCGTGGTGCATGATGGAGTTGAGCGGGTAGAGCGGCGCGCGCTTCACGATGACGCGGTAGCAGCTCATGTCCCGGTAGGTCATGTAGCGCTCGCGGTTGCTGCCCTTGCCGTGCCACGCCACGTCCGCGGAGCCGGTGCGCCACGTGCAGTCCACGTACATCAGCCAGAACGGGCTGGGCCAGGTGCCCACCGTGGTGCTCAGGAACAGCTCCGGGTTCACCTTGCGCAGCTCCTTGGAGATGCCCAGCAGCGCCATGAAGTGCGGCGACACGCCGTCGCCCGCGCGGTCCCACTTGAAGAAGTTGCAGCCGTCCTTCTGCATGAGGTCGCGGCAGCGGTTCAGGTACCAGTCGTGGTAGCCGGGGTAGGCGAGGTCGAGCCCCTGAGCGTCCTGCGGGATGAGCCCCATGTTGCGCGCGTGCTGGATGCGCTCCGCCTGGCCGCTGTAGCCGCCGAGCGGGGATATCCAGATGCCGAAGTGCGCGCCGATGTCCTGCGCGGCTTTCGTGACCTTGGCGAAGCCGTTGGGGAACTTCTGCGGGTTGGGCTGCCACAGGTCCGCGTTGTAGTCGTCCCACCCGTCGTCCAGCACAAAGGAATCCACTTTCACGCCGCGCTTCTGCACCAGCTCGCGCCCGTACGCGTCAATGGTCTTGAGCAGCTTCTCCTCCGTGGGGTTCAGGCCGTGCTCATACCAGCAGTTGTACTGCACCACCTGGTGGTACGGCACCGCGCGCTCGCGCTCCAGGTAGGCCAGGAAGGCGCGGCGCAGCTGGCCTTCCGGGTAGATGCCCTCCACGGTGGTGAAGCTCACGCTCTGCCCCTTGGCCAGCGGCAGGCTGCACTCCAGCCCCACCCAGCCCTTGCCGTCCTTCACAACGGCCTGCGCCACCGGAAGCTCGACGCCGTAGAAGCGGTGCGCCTTCGTGTCTACCAGCGGCGTGCCGGGAACCTCCCCCGGCACCATGTAGCTGCCGCCCTCCAGCTGGATGGGCGTGAAGCCCGTCAGCACGATGTCCCGCGTGGCGGTGAGCGTGTACGTGCGCCGCACGTAGTGCGCGTTCTCCGCAGTTTCCGTGCGGTAGGTTATTTTGATGCCGGAGTCCTCCGACAGCTGCTCCGGCGCGTTTGCGCCGTAGGTGCCGTCGTTGGTGGCAACCAGCAGCGGCGTGGGCGCGGTGGACAGCTCCGCAGCGGCGGGCAGCGTGCCCGGGTAGGGCACGCCCGGTTCAACGGCAACGGCGGTCATGGCGAACAGTGCGGTCAAAATCAGGCTTTTCATTTCCTTTCCATTTTACCATCTCCCGCGCGCCTTGTCCACATTTTTCCTGTTGACACGGTGCACCGGCGGCGGGTATAGTCGCTGCCATGGCATCACGCATCACGAGCATCGACGCCCTGCGGGGCGCGGATATGGCGGTTTTGGCGGGCGGGGCGGCCCTGCTGCTGGAAATCCTGCGCGCGGTGTGGGGGGATTCGCTGCCTGCGGGAGTGGCGGCGCAGTTCACGCACGGGAGCTGGGGTGAGCCGTTCACCTGCTGGGATTTGGTGATGCCGCTGTTCATCTTCATTGTGGGTAGCTCCATGCCGTTCGCTTTCGCCAAGTATGAGCGTGAGGGCGGGGAGCATTGGCGGCGGGGCGCCGCGTGGCGCGTGCTGCGGCGCGTGGCGGTGCTTTTTTTGCTGGGCATGGTGGTGCAGGGAAACCTGCTCAGTTTCGACCCCGCCCACATGAGCCTGTTCTGCAACACGCTGCAGGCCATTGCCGCCGGATACCTCATCGCCGCGCCGTTCCTGATGTGGGGCGGCGTGCGCAGCCAGGTCATCGGCTGTGTGTGCTGCCTGGCGCTGTACTGGGCCGCCATGCGCTTCATCCCGTATGACGGGCACGCGGCCGGCTCGTTCCGGGCGTACGACAACCTGGCGTACTACATCGACTGCGCGCTGGAGGGACATTGGCAGGACGGCACGTGGTACCCGTGGATTCTGCCGTCGCTCTCGTTCGGCGGGTTGGTGCTCATGGGGGTGCTGGGCGGCCAGGCGCTGCGCCTGCTCACGCCGTTCAAATCCGCGCTGGCGCTGGCGGCGGCGGGGCTGGGCTGCCTGGGCGCCGCGCTGGCATTGGAATTTGACACGCCGCTCATGAAACACCTGTTCACCACCACCATGGTGCTGTGGAGCGGCGGTTGGAGCCTGCTCCTGCTGGCGGCGTCCCACGTGGTGTTCGACATCTGTCCGCACACGCAGAAACTGGCCGCGCTCTTCCAGGGGTTCGGCACCAACGCCATCTTGGCGTACATGCTCATCGAGATGCGCGGCATCGGCGGGCACCCCTTCTGGTGGGGAATCACCCAGCCGCTGTTCGGCGGTTTGGCATCCCAATGCGGGCAGTACGGCCCCCTGGTGTTCCAGGCGCTCTCCTTCTTGCTGCTGTGGCTTCTGCTGGAAACCCTGCGCCGCCACCGCATCATGCTCCGCGTGTAGATTTGCCGTTTACCTCAAACATATAGGCTTGCCTAGGCGGGGAATGCATGCTATACTTCGCGCGCTATATGGCACGCAGGCGCAAGCGCGGGGCATCGGCCCCATCCGGCGGGAAACGCAACGGCAAGGGAAGACTGCCGCGCGGCCTGGTGTACCCGCTTGCTGTGCTGGGCGGGCTGCTGCTGATTGTGCTCATCGCCTACTTCTCCGTGCTTTCCTACCTGCAGGGGCACGAGTTCCGCGACAACCTGTGCTATGACACCGCCGTGAACCTGCAGGCGCAGGATGTGGTGATGGACGACAACCTTTCCATCGACGGCGACCGCGTGTCCGAGCGCGGCATGGTCATCACCGGCATGCAGGGGGTGGAGCGCATCTCCGCCAACGGGATGGACGCCACGCTGGAGCGCGCCGCCCTGCTGCACCGCATCCTGCGCGTGAGCCGCGTGAACCTGAACGGCGCAACAATTCTCATCAACCCCGCCTCACAAGCCTACACGGAGCGCCCGCCGCGCGAGAAGAGCGGGCTCATTGCCGCCATCTCCCCGCAATCCGTCCAGGTGGACCGCGTGGACTGCCGCGACGCCACCATCACCCTGCGCTTGAAGAACAGCGAGTACTCCTACACCGGAGCCCGCCTCTCCGCTCGCCCCGCCACCCGCGCCGCCATGGACGCCTGGAACGTGGAGGGCACCAACGGCCGCATGCACACCTCCCTCTCCTTCCTGAAAGATTGCAGCGTGAAGGGCATGCACGTGCATGCGGACAGGCAGGCCGTGGAGATGACGGACTGCCGCCTGATGCTCTCCCCCGGCGAGATGGGCTTCAAGGCTCGCTACTCCATGGAGTCCAGGGAGTGGAACGCGGAGATGCAGGTGAACAAGGCGGACGTGGCGCGCATCCTCAAGGAGGACTGGAAGAAACTGCTCACCGGCCAGCTGTTCGGCAAGATGGTGATGAACGGCGACGGCGACGGCATCAGCCTGGCGGAGGGCAACCTCACCCTGCGGGAAGGCGTGCTGGAGGCCCTGCCCATCCTCTCCGAAATCACGGTGGGCAACACCAAGCCCTACCGCCGTCTTCCCCTGGAGCGCGCCTCCTGCCACATCTCCTTCCCCTACAGCGAGCCACGGCACCAAATCCAGGACGCCTGGCGCTTTGATAAAATCGACATCCGCGCCGCGGAGGGGCGCCTGCTGGTGCGCGGCCACATCATCATCGGCCGGGACTCCGAGCTGCGAGGCACCCTCAACGTGGGCATCCCCATGGAGATGGTGGCCAAAATCCCCCTGGGCCGGGAGGCCGGCATCATGGATGACCTCTTCAACGCCGTGGGAGACCCCGGATACGCCTGGGTCACCATCAACCTCAGCGGCACCATCGACAATCCCAAGGAGGACCTCTCCGTCCGCCTCTCCACCCTGCTGGGCAGCAACCTGCCCAAGGCCGCCCTCAAGAAAGTGGGCGATGTCACCCGCGATTTCCTGAGCCGCCTCACCGGCAGCGGCGATGACACACCCGACGGCGAAGCGCATGGAGACGCGGAAGACACCCCGTTCCCCGCGCCGGACCGCATCCTCGACCAGCAGGACGGCATCAAAGACAAGGCCGACGGCATCCTCAAGAAAGCCGGCGACGCCGCGGGCGACCTCATCAACAAGGGCCTCACCCCGTTCTTCTAAACCACGCCATGGGCAGCTCCTATCCATCAGAGTTCATCGATTGCGCTTGCACCATCCGCGAGCGTTTCGCCCCCACGGCGTTCCATGCGGAGCTGCCCAACGGCAAGCCCACCGTGGCCTTCGTGCAGCGCAGGGAGGCCCACCTGCTGGATGCCATCCGCCCCGGCAGCCGCGTCCGCTGCACCATCAACCCCGCGGATTTCGACCGCGCTCGCATCAAGGAACTCCTCCCCTCCACGTAACACCACACAACCATACCGCACCATGAACCCCACCGGAAAAAGCCTGTTCTCCCGCGCATGCCCGTTCATCGACCTTGCGCTCATCATCGCTTTCGTCTACTTCTCCCCCGCCATCACCAACTGGGTGTCGCCCCTGTTCGGATGGGCAACCGGACCGGACTTCAACATCTTCGAGGTCATCACCTATCTGGCGTGGACGGCCGTGATAGCCGCGCCGTTCGTGCTGAACTTCGTGGGCTTCTACAGCCGCCAGAACCTGCAGCGCCCCATCACCGCCGCGCGCCAGCTGCTCACCTTCGCCGCCTACTACCTCTGCATCATCGCCATCTACCAGAGCCTCGGCAACCACAGCCTCTTCTACAACCATGTCATCATGGTCAACATTGTGGGCGTGCCGCTGGTGCTCTTTGTGCGCTTCTTCCTCTCCCGCGCCTGGGCACGCCACATCTCCACCGACAAGGACAAGCTGCGCCAGATTATCCTGGCCGGCACCGAGGAAAACATCGAGGCCGGCTGGAACAGCTTGCCCGCCTATTGGCGCGCCAACTTCAACGTGGTCGGCAAGGCCGTCACCGGAACCTACTCGGAGGAGGAACTCGCACATCTCATCGTTGACAACAGCGTGGCCCACCTCTTTGTTTTCGGCGGCCTCTCCTCCTACGGTCAGAACGCCACCGCCATCCACCTTGCGGAATCCCTGGGGTTGGACATCTACATCGCACGCGCCAAGGACGCCAGCAACCACATGCGCGTGGAGGTGCACGATGTTGAGGGCAAGGCCCACATCCTCTCCCTGAGCTTCACGCCGGAGTATTCCTTCCCGCTGGTGCTGAAAGGTATCTTCGACCGCGTGGCGGCCCTGCTGGGCATCATCTGCTCCTCCCCGCTGTGGCTCGTTGCCGCCATAGGCATCAAGATCAGCGACCCCGCCGGCAAGGTGTTCTACCGCCAGCAGCGCTCCGGCCTGTACGGCAAACCCTTCGGCATGTGGAAATTCCGCTCCATGTACAGCGATGCGGACCAGCGCCTGGAAGAGGTGAAGGCCAAGTACGGCAACGAGATGGACGGCCCCATCTTCAAGCTCACCAACGACCCGCGCATCTTCCCCTTCGGCCACTTCATCCGCAGGACGTCCATCGACGAGCTGCCGCAGCTCATCAACATCCTGTGCGGGGATATGAGCGTGGTGGGGCCGCGCCCGCTGCCCACGTACGAGACGGACGAGTTCCCGGACATAGCACACCGCCGCCGCCTGAGCGTGAAGCCGGGCCTCACCTGCTACTGGCAGGTGGAGGACCGCAGCGACAGCGAGGAAAGCTACCGCAACATGATCACTAAGGACCTCAAGTACATCGACAACTGGAGCCTCTGGGTGGACATCAAGCTCATCCTGCGCACCATTCCCGCCGTGCTCATGAGCAAGGGCGCCAAGTGACGCCGCGCGCCGCCGTGCCATGTTCAACATCGTCCTCTTCCACCCGGAAATCCCGCACAACACCGGTGCCGCCGGGCGCCTGGCCGTGGCCACGCAGGCCACACTGCACCTCATCAAGCCCCTCGGCTTCAGCCTGGATGAGAAGCACCTGCGCCGCTGCGGGCTGGACTACTGGAAACACGTGGACCTGAAGCTCTGGGACAGCCTGGAGGAGCTGGAGGCCGCCGCCGCGCCCGGCGCGCACTTCTGGTACCTCTCCACCAAGGCAACGCGCAGCATTTGGGATGCGGAGCTGCCGCTGCACGCGGGGGACTACCTGGTGTTCGGCCCGGAATCCAAGGGCCTGCCGGAACGCTGGGTGTTCTCGCACCCGGAGACGGCGCTGCGCATCCCCATGCCGGGTGAGCACGCACGCTCGCTCAACCTCTCCACCTCCGTGGCCATCATGCTCTATGAGGGCCTGCGCCGCAACCTCCCACAAGGCACGCTATGAAAAACATCGTCTACTTCGATTTGGAAACACGCCGCTCCGCCGCAGAAGTCGGCGGCTGGCACGAGACCGGAAAGATGGGCATCTCCGTCGCCGTCACCTTCTCCACCAAGGACAACGCATACCACATCTACACGGAGGATCAGGCGGAGGCCCTGGTCCAGGAGCTCCAGCAGGCGGACCTCGTGGTGGGATACAACCACATCGGGTTCGACTACGGCGTGCTCCAGCCCCACTCCTTCTGGACCATTGCCGACCACACGCGCAACTGCGACATCTGCACCTACCTCACGGAGAAAATCGGCCACCGCCTCAAGCTGGATTCCGTGGCCAAGCCCACCCTGGGCGGCAACTCCAAGACCGCCGAGGGCACGGACGCCCTCAAGTGGTGGGCCGAATACGAGAAGGAGCACGACCCGCAGAAGCTGCTGGACATCGCCAAATACTGCTGCTTTGATGTGAAGGTCACCATGGAGGTGTACAAGTTCGGCGCCGCCAACGGCTACGTCCTCTACGAGGACAAGAACGGCGAGCCCGTCAAGGTGGAGGTGGATTGGGAGTTGTAACGGGCGGAACGCCGCTGCGCGGCGAATTAGGATTAGGATGAGGATTAGGAAAGGCGCCCCAACATCAATATCTCCTAATCCTAATCCTAATCTTAATCCTCATTAACCGTTCCGTTTCCGCTAATCGCGATTCCTGTGGATAAAGTCCTTGGTTTCGCTGATGGTGCGCTCCTGGTAGTCGCGGTAGTAGATGATATCCGGCTCGGGGGTGTTCTGGCGGCGCTCCTCGATGTAGCCGTCTGGCCCGGCGTTGTTGTAGCGGCTGGAGGTGGTGGCGTAGCGCAGGCCGTCGGATGAAGAGGAGGTTCCCTCCGCGGCGCTGCGGCGGTTGTCGCCTGTGTAGCGTGAGGAGTGGCTGATGCCGTGGCTCTCGTTCATGAAGTCCGGGCGCATGTCGGTGCTGGCCATGGTGCTTTCCTTGTGGCCGAACTCCTTGTTGGAGCCGCTGAAGGTCTTGTTGGCGTCGGAGAATTTGTTGGAGATGGCGTCGTAGCTCTTGGAGCCGGAGAAGGATTTGGTGACGAACTGTTTGTCCTTGCCGGAGCCGCGCGCGGCGTCGATGTCCTTCTGGAAGGAGCTGACGCGCCCGGAGATGGATTGCGGCACGCCGGAATCGGATTTCTTCTCGGAGAAGGACTCGTTGAACTCCTTTTCAAAGTGGGAGTAGAGGTCGGTCTCGCCGCCAGCCTGCTTTTCCTCCACCACGTTGCCGTTGGCATCGTACACGGTGCGCACGCTCTCGCACGCGCACAGGGAAAGGAGGAGCACCACTGGCAGCGCGCGGAGCATCACCCTTGCAGTTCCGCCACCGCCGCCTCCAGCGTGGCGGCGTCCTGAATGGAAACCACGCGCGCATCCGCGCAGATGCGCGCCATCATGCCCGCCAGCGTGGTGCCGGGGCCCATCTCGATGAACAGACGCTCGCCCTGGGAGACCAACGCCTCCATGCACGCCTGCCAGCGCACTGAGCCGCACACCTGCGCGCCCAGCATGGCCCGCGTGTCGTCCGGTCCCTCCACCGTGCGGCCGCCGTAGTTGCAGTACACGGGGAAGGCGGGGGACTGCATGGGCGTGGCGTCCAGCACGGGCAGCAGGGCCGTCTGCGCGGGCTTCATGTAGCGGCTGTGGTAGGCACCCGCCACGTTGAGCTTGATGCCGCGCTTGAACCCGGCGGCCTTGGCGCCCGCCACCGCCTTGTCGATTCCCTCCACGGAACCGGACAGCACAATCTGGCCGGGGCAGTTGAAGTTGGCCACATCCACATCGCACTCCTGCGCCAGCGCCACGGCGGCCTCCGGCGTGCCGGCCACCAGCGCGGCCATGCTGCCCGCCGTTGCGGCGCAGGCTTCCTCCATGAGCGCGCCGCGCTTCTCCACCATGGTGAACGTGCCCGCCGCCGCGTGCGCCGTGAACTCTCCCAGGGAGAGCCCCGCCGCCGCCACCGGCTCAATCTGCACGCGCTCCCGGAGCACGCTCCACAGCGCCAAGCCGTGCACGTACAGCGCAGGCTGGCAGTTGGACGTCCGCGTCAGCTCCGCGTCCGGCCCGCTGAACATCACATCCGTGAGTTTGCGGCCCAGCGCGGCGTCCGCCGCCTCCATCAGCGCGCGCGCCGCGGGGTACGCATCCATCAGATCCTTGCCCATGCCCACCTGTTGGGCACCCTGACCGGGGAATAGAAGTACTGCTCTCATGGCTGCCAGCATACCGCACGCCTCGCGCGCTGGCAAGGAAATTCATGCGCATTTTGGTCTTGCCAATTTCCTCCCCCTATGGTACAAGGTTCGCGCAACAACCCTCTTTCACGGTCTCGTGGTGTAATGGTAGCACAAGGGATTTTGGTTCCCTTGGCCTAGGTTCGAATCCTGGCGAGACTATCTGGATGATCAATCTTCCAGGAACATGTCGCGCAGTTGCGCGATGTCGTCCTCGGAAAGGCAGATCTGGTTGAGCAGGTAGTCCTGCAGGGAGCCGTACTCGTGCTCCACCAGCTGCAGCGCCTTGGCGAAACGCGGCGTGTTCACGCCCACGAAGGAGAGCAGGGCGTCCAGCGCGGCGGCGTCGCATCCCTCCGCGCGCATTTGGTCGGACAGCTTGGCCAGCAGTTCCTCATAGAAGATGTTGGAGAGGGCGAAATCCTCGATAATCAGCTCGGTGTCGGCGCCGAGGGCGGCCAGCAGCAGGGCGGAGCCGAGCCCCGTGCGGTCCTTGCCCTGCGCGCAGTGCCAGAGCACCGCGCCGTCCCCGGTGGCGAGCACGCGGTTGAAGAAGGTGGTGTACTGCAGCTGGGTGAACTCGGAGAACAGCAGGGTGGGGTACATGCCGCGCGCCATCGCCTGGCCCTCATGGTTGCGGGCAAGCTCCATGAAGATGAAGTTGCTGTCCGCCGCGGCCTTTTCCTTGACGGCGCGCATTTCCCCGCTGCGTTCCGCGGCGCGCATCAGCGCACGGCCCACCGCGCCCGTGAACTCGTCCTTGGACGGATCAACCGTGGGCAGCAGCAGGTAGTCCGCCCCCGCCAGCGGGCGGTCCGGCGAGCGGTCCGCTTCCCCCTTGGTGCGGAAATCCACAATGTGCTGCACGTGGTACA
>JAUNNT010000051.1:0-244 GCA_030531305.1 Akkermansia sp. | reverse complement strand
CGTTGGCCAGGCGCTCCAAGTCGGCGTCCGTGGCCTTGAAGAGGTTGCCGCTGCGCAGGAGCTTGCCGCGGCGGATGCGCCGCCCGTCCGCCATCACGTAGCCGCCGAGCTCGCGGGCGTTGGCCACGCCCTGGAGGCCGATGCTCTGCTGCTCAAAGGTGATGCGGGGTGCAGGTTCCATGTTGCGCGGCAGCATACGCCAGCCCGCGCCAAAAGTCAAGCACGGGGAAAATTAGGATTAGGA
>JAUNNT010000100.1 GCA_030531305.1 Akkermansia sp. | reverse complement strand
AGATAGGGCTTGCAAGTGACTAAAAAACATGCTAAAACGACTCCGAGATGAAAAGAGCCATTTTCAAGCAGCTGTTGGAGTGGAAAAACGACCCCACCCGCAAGCCCCTCATCCTGATGGGAGCCAGACAGGTGGGAAAGACGTGGGCCATGCGCGAATTCGGGCGTCAGGAGTTCGCCAAGGTGGCGTACGTGCGCTTCGATGAAGACCTGCCGCTCCGCAAGTCGTTCGAGGAGAATTTCAACATCAAGCGTCTGCTGAATGACATTCAGGCGCATGCCGGATTTCCCCTGACGCCGCAGGACACCCTCATCATTCTGGATGAAATCCAGGAATGCCCCTCCGCCATCACATCCCTGAAATATTTCTGCGAGGATGCCCGCGAGTACGCGGTCATGGCGGCGGGTTCGCTGCTGGGCATCGCCGAGCGTCGCGGGACGGGCTTCCCCGTGGGCAAGGTGGACCGCCTGTACATGTACCCCATGACCTTCACGGAGTATCTGGAGGGCACCGGCTACGAGATGCTCGCCCAAATGGTGCGCGAGGGTGAATGGAGGCAAATCAACCTCTTTGCACGCGAGCTCGAAAACAAGCTGAGGCACTACTATTTTGTGGGCGGCATGCCCGGCATCGTGTCTGAATACGTTCAAAGCAACGACCTGAACAAGGTGCGCAACAAGCAACTCTACTTGCTGAGAGACTACAAGGATGATTTCAGCAAGCACGCCTCCATGGACATCGCGCAAAACATCTCGCTGGCGTGGGAGTCCATCCCGTCCCAGCTGGCCAAGGAGGACAAGCGCTTCCTGTACAACCAGGTTCAGCCCGGCATGCACGCGCGGCACCTGCGTCTGCCCCTGCATTGGCTGGTGGACGCGGGGCTGGTGAATCCCGTCTTCCGCGCCGCGCTGCCGCAGCATCCGCTGGAGGCGTACAAGGACGCGGCGTTCAAGCTGTACTTCCTGGATGTGGGCCTGCTGGCGGCCAAGTGCCGCCTGCAGCAGCGCCAGCTGGTGGACCGCACGGCGGTGTTCACGCAGTACAAGGGCGCGCTCACGGAGCAGTACGTGCAGCAGCAGCTGCGCGCCGAGTGCGGTTGGGACCCGTACTACTGGACCGCCGAGCGCGCGCAGGCGGAGGTGGATTTCCTGCTGCCCACGGACGACGGCGTGTTCGCGATGGAGGTGAAGGCGGAGCGCAACCTCAAGGCGCGCAGCCTGCAGAGCTTCTACCGCCGCTACCGCATCCCGCTGGCCGTGCGCGTCTCCATGTCGCCCTACTCCGTGCAGAAGGTGTCCATCCCCGCCACCAAGACCACGGAGGCCGGAGCGTACACGCTGCTGGACATCCCGCTCTCCGCGGTGGGCCGCGTGGCGTCGGAGTGCGCCGCCATCTATGAGCGCGAGGTGCTGGCCTAAAGGTTGCCGGCGTTCCCAACCGGTCGCGCGGAGGGGTGGGACACCCCCGTGCGGCAGAGTTTTTTCACGCCCCATATCTGGCGGCGGCAGGTTGCCGCAGGGGTGGGGTGGAGGATGGGTAAATTCCCCCCGCAACCCCCCGCCCACGCTTTGGAATTCCACGCCTTGGAAGCCAGTATGTTGGAACAATTCCAAGAATGCGGATATTCCGCCAAAACACAAGATATGGTGTATCTGCGGAAAAACACCCACCATATTTCGTGGAGAAAAAATTTCAGAAAAATGAATTTTTTTCTTGCAAGGGAGATTTTGGGATGGTACGTTGGGCTCGGTTGCCGCCCCGCTGGTGAGGGGGCTGTGACGGACCGCGCAAGACCGCGCGCCGCACAGCAGCTTCAGCAGCGGGCCGGCAGGAACCACCAAGCAAAAGATTAACCTTCAAAGAAACGACACGACCATGCCGGAAATCATCAAACGCAACGGGAAGCGGGAGCGCTTCGAGGCCTACAAGGTGCAGCAGGCCATCGAGAAGGCGTTCCACGCATCCCAGGAAGACTACAACCCGCTGGTGTACGCCAACGTGCTGGACACCCTCAAGACGGAGGACTTCATCCCCGTGGAGAAGGTGCAGGATATCATCGAGAAGGAGCTCATGAAGGCGGGCGCGTACGAGACCGCGCGCAACTTCATCCGCTACCGCTTCCTCCACAAGATGCAGCGCGAGCAGATCGGCGGCATGTACCAGGGCAACACCTGGGTGGACTGCAAGCAGACCATCGAGGAGTACATCGGCAACACCGACTGGCGCATCAAGGCCAACTCCAACACCACCTACTCCAACGCCGGCCTCGTGAACAACACCGCAGGCAAGGTTATCGCCAACTATTGGCTGGACCAGGTGTACTCCCCGGAGGAGGGCGCCGCCCACCGCAACGGCGACTACCATATCCACGACCTGGACTGCCTCACGGGCTACTGCGCGGGCTGGAGCCTGCGAAACCTGCTCAACGAGGGCTTCAACGGCGTGCGCAGCCGCGTGAACAGCCGCCCGCCCAAGCATTTCCGCGAGGCACTGGGCCAGATGGCCAACTTCCTCGGCATCCTGCAGAGCGAGTGGGCCGGCGCCCAGGCGTTCAGCTCGTTCGACACCTACCTCTCCCCCTACCTCTTCAAGGACCAGCTCCCGTTCGAGGAGGTGAAGAAGGCACTCCGCAGCTTCGTCTACAACCTCAACGTCCCCTCACGCTGGGGGCAGAGCCCCTTCACCAACGTCACCATCGACTGGACCGTGCCGCGCGACCTGCGCGAGCAGCCGCCCTTCTCCGGCGGCCAGCACATCTTCACCGACCTGCACGACGAGAAGCTGGAGAAGCTGGCCAAGGAGCGCGGCGCGTCCTCCCTGGACAACATGACCTACAAGCATTTCCAGCAGGAGATGAAGGTCATCCAGAAAGCCTTCTACGAGGTGCTCACGGAAGGCGACAGCACCGGCCAGCCCTTCACCTTCCCCATCCCCACCGTCAACATCACGGAGGACTTCGACTGGGACGACGAGAACGTGCCGCTGCTCTTCGAGAACGCCGCCAAGATCGGCTCCTCCTACTTCCAGAACTTCGTGGGCTCCCAGTACAAGATTGACGAGAACGGCAACCGCGTGATAGACGAGGAGGCGTACAAGCCGGACGCCGTGCGCTCCATGTGCTGCCGCCTGCAGCTGGACCTGCGCGAGCTGCTCAAGCGCGGCGGCGGCCTCTTCGGCTCCGCGGAGATGACCGGCTCCATCGGCGTGGTCACCATCAACATGGCGCGCCTGGGCTACCTGTACAAGGGCAACAAGGAACTGCTGTTCGCCAAGCTCGGCGAGCTGATGGACCTCGCCAAGAGCACGCTGGAGAAGAAGCGCGTGTTCATCAACGAGCTCTACGACCGCGGCCTCTACCCCTACACCAAGCGCTACCTCCCGCACCTCCGCAACCACTTCTCCACCATCGGCCTCAACGGCGTCAACGAGATGCTCCGCAACTTCTCCAACGACACCATGAACACCGCCACCCCGGAGGGTATCGCCTTCGCGGAGGAGCTGCTCCACTACATGCGCGAGCGCATCCGCTCCTACCAGGCCGAAACCGGAAACCTCTACAACCTGGAGGCCACCCCCGCGGAAGGCACCACCCACCGCTTCGCCCGCGAGGACGCCAAGCGCTACCCGGACATCATCCAGTCCGGCTCCCCCGGCCACCGCTACTACACCAACAGCTCCCAGCTGCCCGCCAGCTACACGCAGGACCTCTTCAAGGCCCTCAAGATGCAGGACAAGCTGCAGTGCTGCTACACCGGCGGCACCGTGTTCCACATGTACATGAACGAGGCCATCTCCTCCCCGGAGGCCTGCCGCGACATCGTGCGCAAGGTCCTCACCAACTTCAAGATGCCCTACATCACCGTCACCCCGCTCTTCTCCGTCTGCGAGAAGCACGGATACCTCAAGGGACGCCACGACTACTGCCCCAAGTGCGACGAGGAGCTGCTCGCCCAGGCTCGCAAGGAGGAGCAGCCGGAACTCCCCCTCAACGTCTAACCCAAAACAGAATACATCACCATGCCTGAACAAGAAATCAAAGGAGTCGTCAAGACTGATGAGCAGCTGCTCCAGGAGAACGCCGACAAGCGCACCAAGTGCACCGTCTACACCCGCGTCATGGGCTACCACCGCCCCGTGGAAACCTTCAACGCCGGCAAGCAGGGCGAATTCGAGGAGCGCGAGCACTTCGTCGAACCCTGCGGCTGCTGCAGCCAGGACGCCATCCTCAAGTAAGCGATAATCCCGCGGGGTGCCTGTTCCCCCAGGCACCCCGCGTTTTTTTTGCCCAAATCGTCAATCGCCCGCGGCTCCGCCGCGCTAGCTTCC
>JAUNNT010000099.1 GCA_030531305.1 Akkermansia sp. | reverse complement strand
GACAACCTCAAGACTCTGCGTCATCTGTCGCATTTAACCTTGCAATTCACATTCATGGCGCTCATTCATGACGCTCAGGCTAAATCATGATTTGTACTTCATTCTCCCAGCGCTTGTTGGGCGGTTTGCAGGGCGTTGCCTTGGGGGGAGGTGAGGACGGGGAAGGTGGCGGTGGGGAAGGATTGCTGGATGGCATCCACGGCATCGTCCATCTCGGAGGTGGTGGAGACGGCCTCTCCGTTGTTGGTGACGGTGGCGGAGGTGGTGGCGGCAGCGGGGGCTGCTCCGTTTTTCAGCTCTGCGAGCTTGCGGTCCAGGTATACCTGCCAGCGGGGGAGGTAGTAGTGGCGCATGGTTTCCGAGAATTCGCGGTGGGCGTAGTCGTTGAGCGGGGAATTCTCCGGGGCCCAGGTGGTGATGAGTCGGCGGAGGGCCTGCACCATCTGGGCGCGGGCCTGCGGGTTGTCGCCCGCGCGGTCGGCGGCGCCCTTTTCAAACGCGCCGAGCAGGAAGTATTCCGAGGTGGCGAGGACGTCCGCGCTTTGGCGTATCAGCTCCAAGAATTCCCCGCTGTGGCGCGCGAATGCGGCGGTGTCCTCGGCGGCGAAATCGGTCTCCAACTGCCGCAGCAGCGGGCGGGCGCGGTCGGCCAGCACCTGGCGCGCGAGGTCCGCCAAATCGTAGCGGAAGGTGGGCAGGGTGTCCAGATGGTGCTCCCTGCCCGCGGCGAGCATGAGGCGCGCGGCCTGCTCCACCTGCGCGGGGTCGTAGTATGGGGTGGAGGAGGCCCAGGTGGACACGCGCTGCGCGTGCAGGGAGGGGCGGGCGCAGAGGATGTTCTCCAGCCCGCCCTCGCGCATGCCGGTGGGGTTGTAGACGCTGTCGGCCAGCAGGGAGAGGGCCTGCACCAGGCGGGCATCGTCCACGCCGTATCGGGAGCGGGCGTAGTTGCGGATGAATTCATCCCGGTTGATAACCCCGCTTGCGCGGTTGATGCGCTCGGTGAGCAGGGCATCGTAGAGCGGGTTGGTCTCCAGCCCCTCGGAGAGCATGCCGATGCCCTCGAAGGGCACGGGGTTCTCCAGCAGTTTGAAGCCGCCGTACATCACCTGCTTGCCGCCGAAGTTGGCCAGCTCGCACCAGATGTGCGGGAACCGCAGCACCTGCGGGCGCGCCAGGCGCGGGTGGTCGCGGTAGTACGGGTCGTGGTCCGGGGAAAGGTCCTTGTCCAGCAGCAGGATGGTGGTCAACTTGGGGTCGAGCCCGGCCAGCAGCATGGGCATGGGGTTGTGCCCCCATGCCTGGAGGAACCAGGTGCTGCCGGGGGAGGCCGCCTGCATGCGGCGCTGAATCATGGTGGCGGCGAACCTCAGGTTGCAGTCGGCAATGTTGCCGCCCTCGTGGAAGAGATCGCCGCAGAAGGCGGTGGCGCGGTAGCCGTAGTGCTCCTCCAGCAATTGATACCAGCGCTCGGCCAGTTGCGGGAACGCGGTGGACACGGGGTCCAGCACGGCGGGACGGTCGTATCTCTTCACCCACTTGCCCTGCGGCAGCACGCGGCCTCCCGCCCGCTTGGCGGAGACGAAGTGCGGCAGGAACCCGGTGTAGCCCTGCAGCACGGGCTCCATGCCCAGCTCCCGCGCGCGCTGCACCAGGAACCTGCCCAGCTCGGCCTCGCGGCGGATGATGTCGGGATGCACGGGGCCGCCCTCGCCCTCCAGGTTGCCCATGTGCCACCAGGCGGCGTACACGGGGCTGGCGATGAAGCTCTCAATCTCCTGCGGTGTGCAGCCCAGCCCGGTGAGGAAATCCTGCCACACGGACTCCAGCCCTGAGGTCACCAGGACGTAGCGGTAGCCGCACAGCGCCAGCAAATCCAGCTCACGCTCCCAGCGGGCGCGGTCCCAGTGCGCGCCGCTGTAGCTGAGTGTGCAGTAGTTGAACGCGAAGTTCCGCTGCGGGGCGGGGGGCAGCACCACGGGCTCCTGCGGCAGCACGAACCGCGCGGCGGATGCGTTGTCGCCGTTGCGGGAGAGGTGCACCCCCGCCATGTTCCGCAGGTAGTACCCGTAGGCGCGCAGGCACTCGCGGCGGTTTGGCGCGGTCACGCGCAGGCGGCCGTCATGCGAGTCCAGCGCGGCGGGGGTGTCCGCAATGCGGAACTCCACCCGGCCCGCCCATTGCGGGGTGACGCGCTCCACCGCGTCCATAAGCGGAGCAAGCTCCCCTTGCGAGGGAGCTTGCGCGTAGATGGCGGTTGGCATGGCCAGGGCCGCCAGCAGGCTGGCTTGATAGCCGGTCATTCGATAGCGTTATTTCCAGGAGCGGACGTTGGTCACGTTGTCGGCGTTCTCGCCCTCGTTGCTCATGCCGTCGCCCAAGCCGTCGCCGCCCATCGAGAAGATGTCGAAGTCCGGGTTGAAGCCCTTGCCGGGCTTGCCCTTGGAGTTGTCCTGGTCGAAGCCGAGGCGGTAGCGGTAGGTGTTGCCCCAGGGGTCCTGAATCACCCAGAGCTTCTTGTTGCCCTTGTCCGTCTTGACCTTCGTCTTGATGACGGGGATGCCGTCCAGCTCCTCCTTGGCCTTGGTGTCCTTGATGACGGCGAGGGCGGGGCAGTAGGTGGGCAGGGGCACGCCCGCCTCCTCGTCCGGCACGCCGTCGTTGTCCTTGTCGCGGTAGAGGGCGGTGTACATCACGTTGGAGCTGGCCTCGTCGCCCTTGCCGTCCGGCAGGCTGCCGGCGTTGTCGGAGCGGTAGGCGTTCATGCCGGTCTCCAGCAGGGCAATCTGGTTCTGGGCGGTGTTGAGCAGCTTCTTGTTGTTGACGTAGCCGCGGACCTCCAGCAGGATGACCGAGAGGAGTGCGAGGATGGCGATGCAGATGAGGATCTCCACCAGGGTGAAGCCGCCGCTGCCTTTGTTGACGCGCAGTTTCATGGGCGTTAGACGGTTTCGATGATCTTCATCATCGGCATGAACATGGCGAGCACGATGGAGCCCACCACCACGGCGAGGAACACAATCATGAGCGGCTCCAGCATGGCGGTGAGGGCGGTCACGTTGTTGTCCACCTCCTCATCGTACACATCGGCCACCTTCATGAGCATGTCCGGCAGCTGGCCGGTCTCCTCGCCCACGTCCACCATGGATATCATCATCGGCGGGAACACCGTCGAGGAGGTCATCGGCGTCACGATGGACTCGCCTTCGCGCACCGCATCGTGAATCTTCGTCACGGCGTCGGACACCACCACGTTGCCGGCCGTGTCACGCGTGATGAGCAGGGCCTGCAGGATGGGCACGCCGGAGGACACCAGCGTGCCGAACGTGCGAGAGAAGCGCGCCACGGCGCTCACCTTGATGAGCTGGCCGAGCTTGGGCAGCTTCAGCAGGAAGGTGTCGATGGCGCGGCCGCCCTTGGGCGTGCGCTTCCAAATGCCCAGGCCGATGATGATCAGGGCAATGAGGATGAGCACGAACACGGCGTTCGGGATGAAGGGCACCACGTCGCACGCCATGCAGTTGTCGGAGAAGTTGAACACGAACTCGGAGAGGGCGGGCAGCTCCATGTTCTGGCTCTCGAACATGCCCTTGAACTTGGGCACGATGACGAGCATGAGGAACACCAGGATGCCCACCGCAATCGTGAGGATGATGCAGGGGTAGACCATGGCGGAGGTGATCTTGCCGCGCAGCTTGTTGGCCTTTTCCTGGTACTCCGCCAAGCGTTTGAGCACCACCTCCAGCACGCCGCCCAGCTCACCGGCCTTCACCATGTTCACGAACAGCTTGTTGAACAGGCGCGGGTACGCCGCCAACGCCTCCGAGAACGTGGCACCGCCCTGCACGGACTCGCCCAGGGCCTCGATGGTGGCGCGCAGGTTGGGGTTCGGCTCCTGCTTGGCCAGCACGGTCAAGCTCTGCAGCAGGGGAAGGCCCGCGTCAATCAGCGTGGCGAGCTGGCGCGTGAAAATCATCAGCTCGCGCTGCTTCACGGGGGCGCCGGCGCGGCCGCCGCCCTTGCCCTTCTTGTTCACCACGGGGCCGCCGGTCTTGGCTTCCTTCTTCTTCTGCTCGGCGGCCTTGGCTGCGGCGTTCTTGGCGTTGGTTTCCTCGCACTCGCGGACCAGGAGTCCCTTGGCGCGAATTTCCTCCATGGCGGCTATCTTGTCGGCCGCCGTGATGAATCCGGTGGATTCGTTTCCGTTCTGGTCAAGCGCGGTGTACTTGAAATTAGGCATGTCAGTTTGGTGGTTATGGAAAATCCGTTAATAATATGCTAGCAAAATGCGGGGAGGCAGTCAAGCTATTAGGAGCATGTCTCCCAAAGATTTTGAGGGCGAGCGCCAGCCTCGGCGGAGACGGGGCCTCCTAATCCTAATCTTAATCCTAATCT
>JAUNNT010000098.1 GCA_030531305.1 Akkermansia sp. | reverse complement strand
AATTTACAATTTAAGGAGTTAGGCGCCGCAGGGCGGCGCGGACAACACCACCGCCCGTTTCCGTCCAACGAGGCCCGTCCGGCAGCATGCCGGGCGGGCCTTGCCCCCCCCCCGCGCCGCAAGGCGCGCACTATTCCCAAATTGTAAATCGTCAATTGTCAATCGTCAATTCAGATGTCCCACGGGTCCATCCACTTGAAGGCGACCACTCGCATCTTTCGTCCGAGGAGGCGGTTGACCTGGGAGAGGTTGGCGTCGCCCTTGGTGCCGTCGGGGTTGAATTCGGCATCGGAGGGTGCGTTGACGGAGGAAAGGTATTCCGCTGTGCGCTGGACGGTTGCCTCGCACCAGGCCTGGGCGAGCACGGCACCGTCCTTGCCGCGCACGCAGCCGTAGGCACGCACGGTGAACGTGTCGTCGCGCACGGTCAGGATGTTGCCGAGGGAGGCCAGCACATCGCTCTGGATGAGGTAGCCGGGCGCGGCGGTGTGCATGGAGCCGGCATCCGCCTGCGGGAACTTGAACAGGCGGCCGCTCTCCGGCTGCGGCAGGATGACCTCGTTGAAATCGTCGTTGATGTCGGTGGCGTCAATGGCGGCCTGGAGCGCGCCCTTGAGGGCGTTCTCGCCGCCCTCGGCGTCTAGCCGGCGGTTGATGAAGTCCGACATGTTGAGGAAGGGCCCGCGCTTGCGGACCTGCTTGACCATCTCCTCCGCGAGACGGGCGATGGACTCCGGCTGGAGGAGTCGGACCTCGCCCCAGGCGGTGGCCATGCCGCCGCCCCCGCTGCGGAGCTGGGGGGAGCCCTGCATCACGCTGTAGCCGCCGAGGGAGTCGATGCTCTTGTCGGTGGTGGAGGCCCTGAAGCGGGAGAAAAGTACCTCGTCGTCGCCCTTGGAGGGTTCCACGAGGGTGAGCCTGCCGTCTTTCTGTGCCACGAGCTTGCGCTTGGAGAGGCCCTGGAGCACGGCGGTCCACGCGGCCACGGAGGTGGAGTTCACGTTGAAGCCGCCGTCCACCATGAGGAACTGGGCGATGTGCTTCCAGCCGTCGCCGCCCATGATGTGCTGGATGACCTGCTCGTCGCGGTACGGGGAGTAGACCTTCTTGTAGCGTGCCACGGGCAGCGGCTCCGCGCCCTTCATGAATTTCTGCAGGGTGTCCTCCGCCTTGATCTTGCCGCTGCCGCCGGGCATGTCGGAAACCGAGGAGCAGAACCAGCGGTCCCACAGCGCGTCGTTGATGAGCAGGCCGTGGTCGAAGAAGTCGCCGAAGATGTGCGTGTTGCCCGTGACGGCCACGCCCAGCTCGCGCTGCTCGAAGTATGCGTACACGTCACCGGCGGGCAGGCAGGGGTCCGCGAAGGAGTTGCCGATGCCCACGCCGGGCACGCCGGCCTGGTACTGCATGCGGCGCAGCTGGGAGATGCCGTTCTTGTCGCCGCCGGTGGTCTGGTACCAGCCGGGCTGCAGGCGCATGCCGGCGAATCCCGCCAGAGAGAACGGCGGATGCACGGGAATTTCCATGACGGAGGCGAAGGAGACCTGCTCCCCGGCGTCGCCGGCGATGCCGAGGATGCCGTTGTTGCCCACGTTGTCCAGCGGGGTGGCGCAAAGCCCGGTGCTAGTGGGCAGCACGGCCAGCTGGTAGGGGTGGTAGCGGCGGGTCTGGTCATCCGGGTCCAGGATGGCGCTGCCCCAGAACGCCGGGCTGGAGTGCTGCCACAGCTTGGTGCGGTAGTCCTTGCCGGGGTACACGCGCGTGTCCACCGCCGCGTTGGCGGACTTGGCCACCACGCCCAGCGACACCACGAAGTACGGCATCTTGGGGTCGTTCATGAACTCCGCCCACGAGTCCTCGTCGCAAATCGGGATGGAGTTGAGGTGCTGGTGGTCGTAGTGCTCGTCGCCGTTGCCGGGTTCCGTCACGCCGCGGTCGCGGTCGATCCAGCCCAGCAGCATGCGCTGGGGAGACATGCCGCCCTTGTCCTGCAGCACAGCGCTGTCCGTGTACTGCACCACGCTGTCGTTGTCCGACATGCCGCCGAATCCGGAGACCACGGTGTAGGCGTCCGGGCGGCCGGGGACGAGCTTCCAGCCGTGGGGGTCGGCGGGATTCTCCTCGTTGTCGGTGAGGCCGGGCTGGAAGCGCTCGTCCACGCCGATGGCGATCTGCACGGGGTAGAGGCCGCGGCGGGTGCCGGCGCGGTCGCGCACGGCCTTGGTGGGGATGACGTTGCCCACAATGCGGTAGGTGTAGCCGGAAAGGGAGTTCTGGTGCACGCCCACGGACCAGGGGTTGGAGTGCAGCTTGTTCTTCTCGTCGTTGGAGCGCGCGGTGGTGGGGGAGAAGAAGAGGATTTCGCCGGGCTTGAAGACCAGCTCCTTCATGCCGCCGCCCTCGGCCTCGTAGTAGTCGCCGCCGTCCTTGCCGTACACGGAGTCGGCATCCTGTCCGATGAGGCCGTAGGCGGCCCACCTGTTGACGAAAAGGTCCACCCACTGGAAGTGGCCGATACAGCCGTTGAGCTTGCGGAGCCAGATTTGGCGGAAGGGCGTGGAGAAGGACCACAGCTTGTGGGCGGGAATGCGCATTTCCACGTTGTACGGGTTCCACCAGAGCACCAGCGGCGTGTACGCCAGGTAGGCGTAGTAGCCGCCGTCAGACTCCTGCCAGGCGCTGGGGCCCTCCGGGAATTCGTTCGGGAACCACGGCCTGCAGGTGCCGATGCAATGGGCGTACAGGGAGTTTTTTGCAAAGTCGTCCCACACCGTGATCTGCTTGGTCACGTAGGCGTAGTTGCTCAGGAAGGCCAGCATCACCGGCGTGCGCGCGTAGCCGGCCGTCTCGCTGCCGCTGTCCATCATGGCGCGCGTGTCGTAGAAGGACATCTTGCCGGGGGTGTCCGGCGAGGGGAGCGTGGCGCCGGAGACATCCGTGGCGCTGCCGCTCATGCGGGTGAAGATGTCCTGGCCGAGCCTGCCCTGCATGCGTGCGGCGAAAGCGTTGTCGCTCTGGTTGCCGTTGGGGTAGCTGTTGTAGTAGGCGTACAGGTTCTGGTAGGAGCCGATGGGCATGTTGGGCTCCGTGCCCTTGGGAACGTCGTTGCCCTCCGCAATCGGGCAGTCCTGGCTGCTGCGGCACGCGAACTCCGTACCCATGAGGCTTTCCTTGTTGAACAGCAGGCACAGGTCCTGCTTCAGCCCGCCCGCGCGCACGTTCACCGGAACGGAGAGGGAATTCACGGTGGCATCGAAGAAGTACGGCATGCCGGCGGGCTCCGTGGTGTCCGCCAGCAGCGGCAGGCTCGGCAGCGAGAGCACGCGCTCCGGGCGGTCCTGCTCCTCCGGCAGGAAGTTCAGCTCGCTGTCCGCCGTGAATTTGGCGCTCGGCGTGTTCCATGTGCGGTGCAGCACCTCGATGGGGTCGTTGGTCTTCTCCTGCTCCCTGACAGCCACGCGCGCCTTCTGGTTCTCACCGCACACCCACCACGCAAAGCAGCCCGTGTTCGGGTCGTTCTCGCTCAACCGCGGCATCGGCACCATGTCCGCATACACGTAATGAGCATGGGACGCCGTGGGCCCCAGCGTGCCCTCCCCCAGCAGGCAGATGCGCTCGCCCGGCTTGCGGCTCGCCAGCCGCTGCGCCGCGCCCATGGACCGCGTGTCCTCCGGCTTCAGCGATGAGATGAGCCAGCGGCGGAACGCGTTCGGACGCCCCGGCGCGTAGGTGGATTGTATCTTGCCGCCCGTGGTCATGCTGGAGCCGTAGATGGGGCCGTCCCAGCTGTTCCACACGCCCAGCAGATGCCCGCCGGGCGCGCCGTCGTCGTTGTTCAGGATGGACGAACTGGCCGTCACGCGGCGGTCCGGCCCCAGCTCCACCTGAAGCTGCGCGATGGCGGCATCCAGCCCCACCAGCGCCTGCTGCCGCGCCTGCGCCTGCATCACCGCCTGCATCGATATGCGGCTCTGCGATGACGCCATGGCCAGCACCCCCACCGCCAGCATCGCCAGCAGCATCATCAGCGTCAGAGTGGCTATCAGCGCAAAGCCCCGCCGCCCGCGCGGGCGCTTCACCCGCCCCGTCGCCGGCAGGGTGGAATTGGAACGTTTTCTGACGTGCATAGTACAAGTATACATTTTCACCCCCTCTAGTCAAGCTGGTTTTCCCATGAAACACGGGCGAAGCGGCAATCGGCGGGTTGGGGAAAAACATAGGGAAAAGAAAATGTACAAAGTACAATGGACAATGTACAAATCACCAATTTCGTGCGCCTGGCGGCGCAAAACAATCACCGCCCCATCTGGTGTTTCGCCAGATGGGCCTGAAATTCCCCGCACGCCCCGCGTGCGGCGTACTTTCCAATTTGTATATTGCACATTGCACATTGCACATT
>JAUNNT010000050.1 GCA_030531305.1 Akkermansia sp. | reverse complement strand
ACGTATAAGATTGCGCCGCCCCCTCCGGGTGGGGCGCCTGTATCTAGCCGCGCCATCCGGCGCGGCCGCGGGTGAGTTTCATCTGGCAACATGCCAGATGAAACATGATACCACGCGCCGACAGGCGCGCTAACATTGAACCCCACCCTGCCAAAGGCAGGGGGCGGTGTTCGCCTATGCGTAGCCACATGGTGTCAACCTGTGGGGTGTCCCCGCATGCCTACCAATCCACATAACCCCGCTTGCCGGGGTGGTTCGGGACACCAAGGGTGGCTCCTCTCCGAGCGTTTTTTTCCGGTAATTTATGCCTACCCATAAAATCTGGCGGAATGCCAAAAAAACACCCCGCACGGCACATGGCCATGCGGGGCGGGGTTAAAAACCTGCAAGGTGCGGTTGATTACTTACGGCGGCGGATGCACAGACCCGCAAGCGCCAGCAGGCTCAGCGTGCCCGTGGTCGGCTCCGGAACGCCCTGGACGTTGGACATCACAAGGTTCCTGGTGCCATCCGTCAGACGGAGCAAGGCGGTGGCCACTGTGGCGCCGCTGGCGTCAAGGATGTTGTAGTTCTCACCATCCTTGGATATGTAATTCAGGGGAACGATGCCGCTGTCAGCGTGGGCGAGCGTGATCTCCTGACCCTCAAAGGCATTCCAATCCGTCACAGCGTCGCCGAAGAGGTTGATGGACGCCGTCAGCTGGGTGAGGTCGAGTTCGCCAGTGACCGACACCATGGGGGTGCCGGTGGTCGTCAGCCCGTCCACAATGTGGAAGTTCAGCTGGTCGAAGCCCGACAGGCCCGTCGCCTCAATGCCGGCACCGTAGATGTCGATGGAGTTGTTCTCCGCGGTGAC
This sequence comes from Akkermansia sp., assembly GCA_030531305.1. Taxonomy (GTDB): domain Bacteria; phylum Verrucomicrobiota; class Verrucomicrobiia; order Verrucomicrobiales; family Akkermansiaceae; genus Akkermansia. The sequence continues at coordinate 19,771 of JAUNNT010000050.1, read as the reverse complement.
ACCCTCGCCGGCTTTGGCCACGGCCACATCACCCAAGGAAATGTCGTCGGTGTGCTCGTACGTGACACCGCCGATGGATACCTCCCCGGCTCCCGCGCCCACAAGGTGCAGCTGGTTGTTGTTGACGGTAGAGTCTCCATATCCGTAGGCGACGATAAGGTCACCGTCAACGTTACCACCTGTCAGAATGGCGACGTTGTTGTCTACGTGTGCAACCTCACCGTGCTGGCCGTCATTCTCGTAATAATTCGCGGCAACTTCCACCATGCTGTCGGCGATACCTCCCGTCATGACAAGCGTGTTGTTGCTCGCACCACCGAACCATACCTCACCAACGATTATATCATGGACCTGGCCGCCGGTCATCGTCACCGTGTTGTAATCGGCATTGCAGTAGTCATCTCCCTCGGAGTATCCACCCCAAATGTAGTAGTCGGTTTGCGTAGTCCCGCTGGCGTCCTCCCGGATTGTCACGTTGGCATTCACGGGTGCACTCTCTGAGTAGACACCGTAATAGTAGGGGGCATCAGGAGTGCCGATTCCGTCAACGACGGTGGGGGTGTATATTCCTGCGAAGGCCGTGCCGGAGAGCATGGCGAGGGCCAGTAGTGTGGTCAATGTAGCTTTCATAGCTGTTTTTTATTTCTTGTGATTTGCACGTGCGGGGCAGAATTGCCCTGTTGTCCGTGACGGGGCGAAATTGTAGTATTCGCATTTCAAAAGTCAAGCTTTTTTTTGTTTTTTTCGCTTGCGACCGTATCAATCATTCCCCGCCCGGCTTCTGGCCAGGCGGGGCTGGGAATCAGCCCAGCAGGTAGCAGAGGGCGGATGCGGGGATGCGCACGAGGGGGCGCTCGGCGCCCTTGGTGCGGGTGTCCAGCCCGAAATCCGCGCTGCCCCTGGTGGCGACGAAGGCGGCCAGAGTGTCCTCATGGGCGCAGAGGGAGCGGATGGCCTCCGCGGCGCCGATGGTGGCGTCGTGGCGGTACTTGACCTCGCAGGCGATGCGCTTGCCGTTGGGGAAATCGGCGACGATGTCCACCTCCTTGTCCCTGCGGCCGAGGCGGGCGTAGCCGAGCCTGGCGGAGCGCGCGAAGGCATCGTGGAAATGCTTGTAGACGGCGGCTTCCGCGGATTTGCCGAGCTGCTCGGCATCCTCCAGCACGTTGGGCATGGAGAGGCACGCGAGGCGCATGCCGGCATCCGCCACGTAGATCTTGGGGTTGCCCTTGAGCATCTTCTTGCCGGTGCCGCCCGCGGGATTGCTCACGTGGATGAGGTTGGCGTCCTGCAGGTAGCCGATGTAGCGCTGGAGGGTGGATTTGGCCATGCCCTCCACATCCTGGCAGAGGGTGGAGTAGTTCACCAGATCCCCGGATGCCAGGCAGAGGTGCATGAAGACGCGCTCCAGCTGGAGGGGGCTGCGGACCTCGAAGAGGGCGGGGATATCCCGCTTGAGCACCTTCTCCACCACGTCCTCGCGCATGCACTGCTGGCATTCCTGGATGTCCGGGTTGAAGGCGAGCTCCGGGAAGCCGCCGCACTGCAGGTAGCGGTTCCAGTGCGGGGTGAGCCCGCCGAGCGCGTTCATGAGCGCCGTGAAATCCGCCTTGGGCATGGCGGGCAGCTCCTCCACCGCCGGCAGCGCAGAGGGCAGGCTCAGCGGCACCTCCGTGAGCGTGCAGTACTCGCGGAAGCTCATGGTGGGCATGCGCAGGTTCCGCCAGCGCCCCACGCCGCTGTCCGACATGCCGCGCCGGATTTCCGGGCTGGCGGAGCCCGTGGCCACGGCGCGGATCTCCGGGCGCTGGTCGTACAGGTCCTTCAGCCAGAGAGACCAATCATCCGCGTACTGCACCTCGTCCAGGAAGTAGTAGCAGGTGCCGCTGTGCGGCGTGCTTTCCTCGTACGCGCGCAACACTTCCGCGAAGCCCGCCAGTTTCAGCAGCGGGTTGTCGAACGACACATACAGGATGTTGCCCGCCGGCACCCCGCGCGCCAGCAGCTCCGCCACCACCTGTTTCATGGTGGTGGTCTTGCCAACCCGCCGCGGCCCGGATATCACCGCGTGCCGCCGCAGGCGCGGGTTCTCGATGGTCTCCAGCACCTCCGTGAAAGCTCGCCGCCGTATGGCCGGAAGACGCATGGATGCGGCTTCCGCACCGTTCCACCACGGGTTGAAGCGGCGCAGCAGCTGGTACAGGTGTTCTTCGTTGATGTTGCTCATTTTTCTGCCTTTCTTGGGCAAATCTACACCCTGTGTTCCATTTTGTCAAGCGATTCCGGAAGATATATGTTGCGGAATTGCAAAAAAGTTGGAAGTTATACTGCCCATATGGCAACAAGGCCGACGAAAAACAGTCTGTCAACAGCGCTTCTCCACCTGAAAGGAGGCCAAATTTGAGGCGAAAGTGCCTGAAAACAATGGAAAAATCCCCAGGGCAGGCGTCTTTGCGTCAAGTTGCACACCCGTAAGGCATGAAATTACAATAAAATACAACGCAGAATGCAAAATCGGTAGTTATATGTTCCAATTTTGCTGCAAAATCGGAAGGTATAACTACCGACTTGCATGAAGTCAAGCTTCAATGAACACCTTGGTGCCCACTGGGCAGAGGGGGAAGAAGTGGGCGATGTCGGTGGGGTCCATGCGGATGCAGCCGTGGGAGACTGGGGAGCCGAGGCTGGCGGTGTCGGCGGTGCCGTGGATGTAGATGAAGCGGGAGCGTGTGTTGGCGTTGTGGGGGTCCAATCCCTCCAGGCAGAGGATGCGCGCGAGGATGGCGTCGTGCTCCTTGCAGGCGGGTTCCCAGGTGCCGACGGGGATGCGGCCCTTGAAGAGGGTGGAGAGCGGGGCGTTCTCGCCGTGGGTGGAGCAGACGGCGAAGCGGCCGGTGGGGGTCTGCCCGGAATCCGGGGTGCATCCTGTTCCGGCGGCGCCTGTGGAGCATGGGACGGTGAGGATGGCGCGGCCCTCATGGTTGCGCAGGGTGATGCTCTGCGCGGCCACGTTGACGTGGATGGTGTGGGGCTGGGGGGCTTCCTGGGCCATGGCTGGGTCAAGCGTTGGTGATGACGCGTGCGATGGCCTCCGCGGCATCCGGGCGCGCGAGGGAGCGCATGGCGTCCTCCATGGCGGCGCGCTTCTCCGGGTTGAGCACGGTGTCGTGCACGAACCGGCGCACGGTGTCCTCCGTGAGGTCGGCCTGCTGGCACATGACGGCGGCGCCGTGCCCGGTGAACACGCGGGCGTTGTGGGTCTGGTGGTCGTCCGCGGCGAAGGGGAACGGCACGAGCAGGCAGGCCTTGCCGATGACAGAGAGCTCGGTGAGAGTGGAGGCGCCGCTGCGCGCGATGACGCCGTCCGCGGCGGCGTAGGCGGCGGGCATGTCGGAGCAGAATCCCGTGACGGTGATGTTGGGCGCGCCTGCGGCCAGGCCCTGCACGCGCTCGAAGTCCTGCTTCCCTGCAATCACCAGGTAGTGCACGTCGGGGTCGTTCTTGGCGAATTCCACCAGCATGGAATTGAGGTTGCGCGCGCCCTGGGAGCCGCCCGTCACCAGGATGAGCGGCTTGTCCGCGGGCAGGCCGAGGCTGCGGCGGGCGTCTTCGCGCGCGGGTAGGTGGTGCAGTTCCTCGCGCACGGGCGTGCCCACCACCTCGCATTCCTTGCCGGGGAAGAAGGACGCGGCCTCCGCGAGGCCGAGCAGCACTTTGTCGCACCAGCGCGCGGTGAGGCGGTTGGACTTCCCGGGCAGGGCGTTGGAATCATGCACGAAGGCGCGCAGGCCCATGCTCTTTCCGGCGCGCACGGGCGGCAGCGAGGTGAAGCCGCCCATGCCCACCACGGCGTCCGCATGCTCCCGCCGGATGATGCGCGCGCAGGTCATGTACGTGCGCACCAGGCGCCACAGGAACAGCGGCATCCGCAGGGAGAGCAGCGGCGGCTTCGCTATCGCCTGGATGGTGTGGAAATCCAGGTCGCCGTACTTGCGGGACGCCTCGGCGTCCACGTCCTTGCGGGAAATGAGCAGGACGGGGTGGTGGCCCAGCTTGCGCAGCTGCTGCGCCACGGCGATTCCGGGGAAGAGGTGTCCGCCCGTGCCTCCACAGGCAATGATGATGTTCATGGGAGAGAGATTGGTTGAAAGTTGCTAGGTGAGTTTGCTGTCGTTCTGGCGCCTGCGGGGCCAGTAGTTCTTGCTTTCCTGCTTGGAGTAGCGCTGGATGCTGGTGAGCAGGCCGATGGCGGCGATGGTGAAGACCAGGTTGGTGCCGCCGTAGCTGATGAACGGCAGCGGCAGGCCGGAGTTCGGCAGGATGGAGGTGACCACCATCATGTTCAGCACGGCCGGCCAGAAGATGGTGCACACCAGCCCCGTGGCCAGCAGCCGCCCGAACGTGTCCTGCGTCTGCAGCGCCAGAACCACACCCGCCAGCGTCATCAGCGTGAACAGCAGCAGTACCCCCGCCGTCCCCACAAAGCCCCATTCCTCGCCTATCTCCGCAAAGATGAAGTCCGTGTGCGCGAACGGCAGGTTGCCGTACTTCTCGATGCCGTCGCCCAGCCCCACCCCGGTGGCACCTCCGCGCGCGAATGCCAGGATGGAAATCCACTGCTGGCGGCCGGAGCCCTGGCTGAACGCCTGGGGGTCCATCCAGGCCTCGATGCGCTCCATGCGGTTGGCGCTGCCCGTGGCCATCATGTAGAGCGCCAGCGCGCCCACCAGCAGCGCCAGCAGCAGCAGCCAGGACCGCGCGCCCGCCACGTACATCATGCAGAAGCCCGACATGCCGAGCGCCGCCGCCGTGCCCATATCCTTCTCAAACAGGATGAGCAGCAGCGGGATGCCGAAGATGAGCCCCGGCCTCAGGAAGCCCTTGACGAAGGTTCCGGCCATCTCGCGGTGGGTGGTGTACCAGTCCGCGAGGGCGAGCATGAGGCATATCTTGGCCAGCTCGCTGGGCTGGAACATGAAGCCCAGGCTGATCCAGCGGGACTCGCCGTTGATGGTCTTGCCGATGACCGGCGCGTAGCAGCATAACAGCAGCAGCGTGCACGTCCACCATATCAACCGCACGTACGGGCGCAGCTTGTGGTAGTCCATGCGGCTGATAAGCAGGGCCACGCCCAGCCCCAGCAGCGCGAACCCGCACTGCTTGCCCAGGTAGTCCTGCTCCACGCCGTTGACGGGCGGCGCGCTCAGGCCCGTGCTGGCCACCATCACCACACCCAGCACCAGCAGGATGGTGAAGCAGAACCAGATGCAGATGATGCTCAGGCGCGAGGACACGGGCGTGGCGGCGCGGCGGGGTTACTGGCTGACCTTGAGCTTCTGGCCGGGGCGGATCTTGCGGGCGTCCGCATCCGTCATGCCGTTGAGCTGCATGAGCTTCTTGAGGGAGAGCTTGTACTTGCGGGCGATGCCGCCCAGGGTCTCGCCCTTGGCAATGACGTGCACCTTCTCCTGCGCGGCGGCTGCGGCCTGCTGCGCGGCGGCGGTGCGCGCCTGCGGGGAATCCTTGGCCACCGGCACCTTGATGTACGACCCGGCAATCAGGTTGATGCGGCGCGCGGCATCCGGGTTGGCCGCCTTCAGGGCGTCCACCGTGGTGTTGTTGGCCACGGCGATGCTGCTCCAGGTGTCGCCCGACGCCACGAGGTGCTTGACCAGAACGGTGCCGGCAGTCTGCGCGGGTGCGGCGGTGTTGTTGCGGGCGGGCGCGGCGGGCGTCACCTCCTCGGCGGTGTCGTCATCCGCCACGGCGGGCATCTGGGTGATGTGGTTGGCGGCGGTGGCCGTCTGCGTGCGCTGCGCGGTGTTGCGCGCGGGTGCGACGGTCTGCACGTTGGTGAGGTTGACGGCGCCGGGTTTGTTGGTGGGAGTCTCCGTGGCGGTGACGGGCGTGGCGTCCGGGAAGGCGGGGGCAGTCTTCTGCTGCTCCGCGGCGGTGGGGGGCGCGGTGACGGTGGCGGCCACCACGGCGCCGGCGTTGCTCTTCTTGAGCTGGCCGCGCAGCAGGGCGCCGCCGATGAGCGCCAGGTGCAGCAGCAGCAGGCCCACAATCACGCGGATGATGACGGAGCTGCTGGTGGTGTCCTCCACCAGTCCGGTGTCGGATGGATACCTCTTCAACTTGTTGATAAGGCTGTGGAAGCGGCGGTGCTTCTTGGATGCGCGGCCGAGGACGGAATCTTTGAGTTGCTTGTTCATAAAACGTTCGTTTGGGGTGATGGTGTTAGAGGTTGAGGGTTTTGGCGACGGCGGCGCGGAAGCATTCCCCGCGCTGCACGTAGCCCGTGAATTGGTCGAAGGATGATGTGCCGGGCGAGAACAGCACCACGTCGCCCCGCTGCGCCTGCCGCGCCGCTTCCGCCACCGCCTCCTCCACCGTGTCCACCACATGCGTGGGGCAGACGGGCGAGAAGGTGGCGCGCAGCTGTTCCTTGATTTGCCCGAAGACGATGCAGCAGCGCGCCTTGTCCTGGAGCATGGGGTTGATGGCGGTGTAGTCCAGTCCCTTGTCCTTGCCGCCGGCAATCAGCACGATGGGGCGGGTCTGGGAGCGCACGGCGGCCTCCGTGGAGTGGAGGTTGGTGCTCTTGGAATCGTTGAGCCAGAGGATGCCGTCCATTTCCGCCACGGTTTCGCAGCGGTGGCCGGGCGGGTTGAAGGAGCGCACGCCCTCCGCCACGGCTTCCGCGGGAATGCCCACGGCACGGCAGGCGAGGGTGGCGGCCATAGTGTTCTCGGCGTTGTGGGCCTGCTCCATGGTGGTGCCGCGCAGCTTCATGAGCGGGTGGCCGCCCTCCATGATGCAGCCGTCGGCGTAGTAGAGCTGGCCGCTGCTCACCACGGAGGAGAAGCCCACGCGGCGCGGTTTGATGGGCGGCAGCTTCTCGCCCTCGCGGACGATGGCGATTTGCTCGCGCCCCATGTTCTCGAAGATGCGGCACTTGGCGTTGTAGTAGTCATCCACCCGCTTGTAGCGGTCCATGTGGTCCGGTGCGAAGTTGAGCCAGACGGCCACTTCCGGCTTGAAGTTGACCACGGTCTCCAGCTGGAAGGAGGAAATCTCCAGCACGGCGAACTCCGGCGCGGGGTCCATGAGCACCACCTCTGAGAGCGGGAAGCCGTAGTTGCCGCAGGCCTTGGCGCTGTGCCCGGCGTGGGTGAGGATGTGCTCGATGAGCGCGGTGGTGGTGGTCTTGCCGTTGGTTCCGGTGATGGCGATGATGCGCGAGGTGCAGTACGCGAACGCCAGCTCCGTCTCGCCGATGACGGGAGCTCCCGCGCACGCGAACGCCAGCGTCCACGGAATGTCCGCCTCAATGCCGGGGGAAATCACCACCAGGTCCGCCTTGTATTCATGCGCGTGCTCCTCCGTGGCGCCCGCCACAAAGGGAATCTGAGCATCGCTGCAAAAAGCCTTCGGGTTGGCGTCGAAGATGCACACCTCCGCGGCGCCCTTGGCGAGCGCCAGGTGCGCGGCGCCCAGGCCGCTGCGCCCGGCGCCCAGGATGGCGATTTTCTTGCCGTTGAGGTTCATGTTCGGATTAGGGGATGAGTGATACGTTGAGGGCGGAGACATCCAGCTGCACGCCCATGAGGCTCAGCAGGACCGGGCTGAGCGCCAGCCCGAGGGCGCCCAGGAAGAGCGCAACTATCCAGAAGCGCACGCAGACCTGGGTCTCGCTCAGGCCGCCCTTCTCGAAATGGTGGTGGATGGGGGCCATGCGGAAGAAGCGCACGCCCTCCCCGCGGTGGATGCGCGTGTACTTGAACCACATCACCTGAATCATCACGGATACGGCCTCCGCCGCAAACACCCCGCCAACCACCACCAGCAGAAGTTCCGTCTGCGTGCACACCGCAACCGTGCCGAGCGCGCCGCCCAGCGCCAGCGACCCCGTGTCCCCCATGAACATGCGCGCCGGGTGGCAGTTGAACCACAGGAACCCCGCGCACGCCGACACGATGGCGGTCAGGAACAGCATCACCGGCGTGGGTGTGGCCGTGACCGTGAACATCAGGATGGCGATGAACGCCAAGGAAGCTATCATCATGCAGCCGGACGCCAGCCCGTCCAGCCCGTCCGTGAGGTTCACGGCGTTGGATGAGCCGATGATGACCAGCAGCGCCAGCGGGATGAAGAACACGCCGATGTCCAGCATGCCGTAGAACGGCACGTACAGGGCGGAGATGCCCGGAACGGTGACGTACAAGTAGAACGCCGCGCCGACGGCGGCCGCGGCCTGGATGGCAATCTTGAACCACCCGCTCACGCCGTCCGTGCTGTGCTGCGTGATTTTCGCGTAGTCGTCCAGCCAGCCCAGCAGCGCGGTCACCGCGGTCACGAACACGCAGCACTGCAGGCGCGGGTCCGTCATGTCGAAGAACAGCACGCTGCACAGCAGCAGCAGGCCGATGATCATCACGCCGCCCATGGTGGGCGTGCCCACCTTGCCCTGGTGCTCCGGCGCGAGCACGCCCTTGCGGGCCTCGCGGATGGGCTGCCCCGCCTTCATGGCGCGCAGGATGGCCACCACGCGCCCGCCGATGCACAGCGACACCACGAACGGCACCAGCAGCGCCAGCAGGAACTGCAGGGGAAGCGGAAGGTTGACGATGAAATTGATCATTTGGCTGAATCGGGATGGAGTGAGGGGAAGAGCTCGTACATGGTGCGCTCCATGCCTGCGGAGCGGGAGCCCTTGAAGAGGATGGCATCGCCGGGCTTGATGAGCTGGCGCAGGGCGGCGGCGGCTTCCGCGGGCGTGGCCACCAGCATGGCGGGGATGCTCTCCGCGGCGGCCTGGCAGAGCGCGGTGGTCTCCGCGCACTCGTCGCCCACCACCACCACGGCGGCGTAGCCCAGGGATGCGGCACACCAGCCCATGTCCGCATGGGCGGCGATTCCGGCCTCGCCCAGCTCGCCCATCTTGCCGAGCACGGCGAAGCGGTTGTTGGCGCCCTTGAGGGCGGCCACGGTTTCCAGCGCGGCCTTCATGCTTTCCGGGTTGGCGTTGTAGGTGTCGTCCACCACGGTGAAACCGTCCACTTGGGTGCATGCCAGCCTGCCGCGGGTGAGGGCGGGGGTGGCGAGCCCAGCGGCGATTTCCTCCAGCGAGCAGCCGAGTTTCCAGCCGGCGGCGGCGGCCAGCAGGCTGTTGGTGACCATGTGCGCGCCGGGCACGGGAAGGGTGACCTTGATTTCGCCCAGCTCTTCTACATAGAGGGTGTAGGTGGTGCCGGAGGCGGAGCAGCGCGGCTGCAGCGCCTGCACGGGCGAGTGGTAGTCGCCCACGGGGATGGGCGTGGCGTCCGTCTGCGCGGCGATGTATCCGGCGTAGTCGTCCAGCGCCGGGTAGATCATGAACCCGTCCTTCGGCAGGGCGCGCGCCACGGTGCATTTCTCATCCGCAATGGCATCCCGCGAGCCGAGGAATTCCAAGTGTGCGGAGCCGATGGTGGTGATGATGCCGATATGCGGCTGCACCATGCCGCAGAGGGGGGCGAGCTCGCCCTTGTGGTTCATGCCCATCTCCCACACGGCGGCCTCCGTTCCCTTTTCCGTGGAGAGGATGCTGAGCGGCACGCCGATGTGGTTGTTGAGATTGCCCCTGGTGGCCACGGCGTTGTAGTGCTGCCGCAGGACGGCGAGCGTCATGTCCTTGGTGCTAGTCTTGCCGCTGGAGCCGGTGAGCCCCACCACGCGGATGGGTTCCAGCTGGCCGCGCCACCACTTGGCCAGGCTTTGCAGCGCGGCCAGCGTGTCCGCCACCTGCACCACCGTGCATGCGGGGTCGTATTCCCCCTTCAGGCGGGACACCACCACGGCCGCCGCGCCCTTGCGCGAGGCGTCCGCCGCAAACGAGTTGCCGTCAAACCTCTCCCCGCTCAGGGCGAGGAAGATGCAGCCGGGCTGCACGGCGCGGCTGTCGGTGGTGAGCCCGGCGGTCACGGCGCGCGTGCCGCGTGCCACGGCGGTTCCGCCGGTGGCCGCAAGCAGCTCGTCTATGGTGATGGTGGTCATGCGCGGTCGTTGTCTCGTCTTCCCTCCGGCTTGCGGGAGGGCACGCTGATGCCTTCCGGGTTCTTTTCCCGGTAGTACTTCTGCACCACGGCGGCATCCGAGAAGGTGATGGTTTCCTTGGCGAAGATTTGATAGTTCTCATGCCCCTTCCCGGCAATGAGCACCACGTCCCCCGGGCGGGAGATTTCCAGCGCGGCGCGGATGGCTTCCTCGCGGTCGGTGATGCGGTGCTGCTTCTCCTTCGGGATGCCGGGCATGATTTCATCGATGATGGCGTCCGGGTCCTCCGTGCGCGGGTTGTCGCTCGTGGCCACGCAGATGTCGCTGTACTGCGCGGCAGCCTTGCCCATCAGCGGGCGCTTCGTGCGGTCGCGGTCGCCTCCGCACCCGAACACCGTGATGAGGCGCCCGGAGTGGCAGAGGTCCTTGAGCGTGCGGCACACGTTCTCCACGGCATCCGGCGTGTGCGCGTAGTCCACGAAGCACTGGACGTTGTTGACGCTGCTGACCAGCTCCATGCGGCCGGGCACCTGCGGGCTCTGGGCCAGGCAGGTGACGGCATCCTGGATGTTGACCCCGGCGCAGACGGCGCCGGCAAGCGCGGCGAGGCTGTTGGAGAGGTTGAACTTGCCGATGAGCGGTGTGCGCACCAGGTACTGGCGCCCCTGGTACTCCAGCTGGTACTGGCTGCCCTTGAGGGAGACGAGCTTGGGCGTGGCGTGGAAGTCCGCCCCCTCCGTCTCCCCGAACGTGCGCACGCGCATGTAGGTCTTCAGCTCCTTGGCCAGACGCCGACCGTACTCGTCGTCGATGTTCACCACGGCCGTGGATTTCACCGCCTCCTTTTCCGCCATGCGCGTGAACAGCAGCTTCTTGGCCTGGTAGTAGCTTTCCATGTCGCCGTGGTAGTCCAGGTGGTCTTGCGTGAGGTTGGTGAACACGCCCACGCGGAAGAGCGTGCCGGAGGTGCGCTGCTGGTCCAGCGCGTGGGATGACACCTCCATGGCCACCGCGCGGCAGCCGTTTGCCACCATGGTGGCGAACATGGACTGCAGCTCCGCGCAGCCGGGCGTGGTGTTGTGCGAGGGCGTGCGGCGCGCGCCGTCGTCGTAGATGATGGTACCGACGAGCCCGGCGCGCTGCCAGACGGCGCGGAAGATGGCGTTGCAGAGGTAGCTGATGGTGGTCTTGCCGTTGGTACCGGTGACACCGAGGACGACCATCTTGGTGCTGGGGAAATCGTTCCAGGCGCTCATGATGCGGCCGTTGGCGCGGTGGGAGTCCGGCACCTGCACCCAGCAGACGTCTTTCTCTTTGGCCTCGTCGCTCACGGGCGTCTCCGCCACAATGGCCGCCGCGCCCGCCGCAATCGCGCCCGCAATGGCGCTGTGGCCGTCGAACTGCGTGCCCTTCACCGCAATGTAGCAGCAGCCCGGCACCACCTTGCGGCTGTCATCCGTCACCAGCGTGAGCGGCTTCTTGAGCTTGCCCGTGATGGTGGCTCCGGTAACGACTGAGAAGATGGATTGCTTGTTCATTGCTGGGCTGTGGAGACGGTGAGGTTCTGGCTGTTGCGGTATTTCTCGTAGGCGGCGGGATCGCTGGGGGCGATGTTGAGCAGGTTGATGATGCGCTCCGCCGCGGCGTGGAAGATGGGCGCGGCAACCGTGCCGCCGCCCGGGTTGCAGTCCGTGGGGTGCGGCTCGTCTATCACCGTCATAATCACCATGCGCGGGTCGTCGATGGGCAGCACGCCCGCGAAGGAAACGGTGTAGAGCCCGTCGTAGTACCCCTTGCCGCCCTGGTGCACCTTCTTGGCGGTTCCGGTCTTGCCGCCGATGCGGAAGCCGGGGATGGCGGCGGCGGTGGCGGTGCCGCGGTTCACGCCTTCAGGGTTCTTGTCCTTGGTGACAGCCTCCAGGGCGTAGCGGAGGTCGGCGGCTGTCTGCTCGCTCATGACGCGCTCCACCTCGCGCGGGGCGCAGCCGGCGGCATCGTAGGTCTCGCCCTCGTCGGTGATGAAGGCGTCGATGAGGCGGGGCTTCATGCGCACGCCGCCGTTGGCGATGGTGGAGTAGACCATGGCCATGTGGAGGGGAGAGACGGAGACGGCGTATCCGTACGCCATGCGGGAGAGGTTGACGATGTTGGAGCCGTCGGAGATGTTGCAGGGGCCGCCGGCGGGCAGGCAGATGTCGGCGGGCTTGTCCAGGCCGTAGCGGTGGACGTAGTTTTTGTAGTTGCCCCACTTGCACATGAGGGCCACGTGGGCGGTGCCGGGGTTGCAGGACTTGGCGAGCACGCCCCAGAGCGGCAGCGAGCCGTAGTTGAAGCGGCCGTCGTTGATGACGGGTGCGTTGCCCACCGCAAACGGGTGGCAGTCTATCCGCGAGCCGATCTTCAGCTTGCCGATGTCCAGAGCCGTGGTGGCGGCAATCACCTTGAACGTGGAGCCAGGCTCGTAGCGCGTCTGGCACGCGAAGTTGAAGTCGCCCGTCACCGGTTTGTCGTTCTCCATGACGGTGCCGCGCTTGAACTTGCCGTCCGGGGTGATGAGCTCCTTGGTGTTGAGGTCGAACGCGGGGCGGCTCACCATGCCGAGGATGTCGCCGGTCTTGGGATCCACGGCAATCATGCAGCCGTGTTTGGCGCGGAAGTGGCGCATGCCCTTGTCCAGCTCCTGTTCCAGGATGGTCTGGATGCGCATGTCGATGGTGAGGCGGATGTTGAGACCGTTGGTGGGGGGCAGGTAGCGGTCGTCCTCGTTGGCGAGCACCTGGCCGCGCGCGTTGTGGCGGTACTCGCGCAGGCCGTTGATGCCGGCCAGGCGGTCCTGGTAGTATTCCTCGATGCCGCTCTGGCCCTTGTTCTCATGGTTGACGAAGCCGAGGACGTGGCAGAGCATCTCCGGCATCACGTAGGAGCGCTGCACGTCCGACTGCACGGTGAGACCGTGGATGTGCGCGCTGCGCAGGGCCTGGCGCAGCTTGTCCGCGGTGTCCAGCGAGAGGCCGCGGGCGAGGATGATGTTGTTGCGGATGGTCTTGGTGGGCTCTCCGTTGGCCTTGGCGCGGCGGTTGTACTCCTCGGTCTCGGTCTGGGCGATTTTCTCCACGATGTCCTCGCGGGTCATGAAGCGCATGCGCTTCTTGGGCTGCACGGGAACGCGGGTGGTGACCCTGCGGCCCTTCTTGTCGCGCGTGGTCACGGTCTTGTACTCCGGCTCCACGGGCGTGGTGTCCTCCACCTCGGTGTGGGACAGGAAGGGGTAGAGCACCTCCGCCACCAGCTGGTCGTGCAGCGCGAAGTACTGTTGGCACACCTCCTGGTCGTAGTCCATCATGCGGTTGGCGGCGGCATCCCCGGGCTTGAGCCTGCTGCGCAGCGCCTGGCGCTCCTCCTGGGTGAGCTTGAGCGTGGCGTTGTCCATGAGGCGGCGGTTGTACTCCTTGACGATGCGCTGGCGCTCCTTGGGGTCGTCGGTGGCATCCCAGCGGGGGTCGTGGACGGCCTGGTTGTAGGCGAGGCCCTCCACCACGACGTTGAGCTCGCGGAGGTGGTAGCGGTCGGCCACCAGGCTCTCGCTCTGGATGTTGTTGGTGAGCATCTCGCCGTTGCGGTCGGTGATGCGTCCGCGCTGGGCGGGAATGACCTCCTTGTCGATGAGCTCCTCGGCGGCAATCTTGCCGATGTTCTCGGCGTCCGCAATCTGCAGGTCCACCAGGCGCCACGCTATCGTGCTGGAGATGCCGAGTACAACGGCACACAGCAGCAGCGCGCGGGGGGCGAATGGTACCTTGGTCTTCATGCGGGGCTGGAAAAATCAGGAAGGTTAGCGGTGGGCGGGGAAGAGGTAGGCGGTGAGGCGCTCCGTGCCGTTGTGCAGGGCGCGGGCGATTTCAATCTGGCGGCGGTCGATGTCGCGCAGGTCGGAATGCTCCTGCGCGAGGCGGTCGCGGATTTCCCAGTTGTTGCTCAGGGAGTTTGCCTTGGCGCGGTACTGGTTGGCGTTGAGCTTGCAGAGGGCGGTGTCGCGGCGCAGCTTCTCTGTCTCCGTGCGCACGGCCACCTGGCGGTTCTTGAGCACGGAGTAGGTGACGCCGCCGCTGGCGGCCAGCACGGCGAAGACCACCATCCAGACGAGGAAGGCGAAACTGATGCGGGAAGCGTTTTGGGAACGTGACATGGGGGTGCGGGGTGTTAGATTTTTTCGATGACGCGGAGTTTGGCGCTGCGGGAGCGCGGGTTGGCGGTAAGCTCCGCCTCGCTTGCCACCACGGGCTTGCGGAAGACGGGGCGGGCGGCGTAGTCCGGGTTGGGGCGCGGGGCCGGCCATTCCGGGCGGTCGATTTCCCGGCGGGTGACGTGCTCGAAGTAGCGCTTCACGGCGCGGTCCTCCAGGCTATGGAAGGTGATGACGGCGAAGCGCCCGCCGCTCTTGAGCAGGCCCAGGCCGCTTTGCAGCAGCTCCTCCAGCGCGCCGAGCTCGTCGTTCACCGCTATGCGCAGGGCCTGGAAGCTGCGGGTGGCGGGGTGCTGGCGTCCCTTGCGGGGCAGCACGGTGCAGATGATGTCCGCCAGCTGCGTGGTGGTGGTGATGGGTTTCTTGCCGCGCTCCTGGACGATTCGGCGTGCGATGGCGCGGCTGGCGCGCTCCTCGCCGTACTGCCACAGGATATCGGCCAGCTCGCCCTCCGCGGCGGTGTTCACGATGTCTGCGGCGCTGCGCGGGGCGGCGGGATCCATGCGCATGTCCAGCGGGCCTTCCGCCAGGAAGGAGAAACCGCGCTCCGCGCAGTCCACCTGCGGGGAGGAGATGCCGATGTCCGCCAGCAGGCCGTCCACCTGCTCCACGCCGTGCGCGGCGAGCAGCTGCGCGGCGTTGCGGAAGTTGCCGGGGATGATGTGCAGGCGGTCGCCGTAGGCGGCCAGGCGCTTGCGGGCGGCGCGGCGGGCGGCGGGGTCCTGGTCTATCCCCCACACGGTGGCGCCGGCCTGCAGCAGCAGCTCGCTGTGGCCGCCGCCGCCCAGCGTGGCGTCCACCATCACGCGCCCCTCCGCCGGCTGCAGGGCCTCGGTGGCCTCGTGCGCCATCACGGTGACGTGGTGGAAGGGGGCGTTGTCCGCGGCGTCGTCTGTTTCGTCGTCAGCGGGGGCTTCCTCCTCCAGGGCGGCGAGGCGCTCCCGCGCCTCCGCGGCCTGCAGCACCTGGATGAGCGGGCTCTTGCACCAGGCGGTGCCGGGGGTGGATGCGGCCCAGCGCGCCAGCAGGGCGTCCACTCCCTCCTCGCCCGTGAGCTCCAGCAGGATGTCCGCGCTGTTGGCGGTGATGCGGAAGCCGAGCAGCCCCGGCTCCTGCGCGAGCGTTTGCGCCAGCGCCTCTGCGCGCGTACGCGAAAGGCCCGCGCAGCCGCGCGTGGCCAACGGCGCCTCCACGGCGCGTGTGGACAGCTCGCGCAGCTCGCGCTCCAACCCGGCCAGCGTGCCGCGCGCGCCTTTCACGCCCGCATCGCGCATGCGCGTGAGCAGGGCCGCGCGCTCTTTCTGCCACGCCTCCAACTCTTCGTCGGACAATGCACCCTCCTCCCACATCAGCACGCGGTAGCAGCTTCCGGTCGGCTTGGCCCCGGTGGCCCGTACAATGGCGGCTTCCGGGGTCATGAGAGGATGTGGAAGAGTTGATCCAGTTCAACCTTGGAGATGGCCTCCGGGGTGTTGGTGAGGGCATAGTCCTCCGGCGACCAAATCTCGAAAAACGTTCCGCGCCCCACGATGGTGGCGCTTTCCTTCAGTTTCAGGCGCTCGCGCTGCGGCTTGGGTATCAGCAGCTTGCCCTGGCTGCTCAGCTCCGCCTGGAAGCTCCTCCCCGTGATCATGCCGATGTAGCGGTCCAGTTCTCCCGGCGGCACGCCGCGCGCCTCCGCCTGCGTGCGGATGGCCGCAACCTTGTCCGCAAAGCTCTCCTGTGTGTAGCATTTCAGCACCGGATAGGCCTCGTAGTTCGCGTCTATCAGCGTGAGTACACCCTCCTGCGCCGCACGCCAGCCCGCAGGAATCGCCACGCGACTCTTCGGGTCCAGCTTGTGCGTCACATTACCAGTGAACATCACTTTAGATGCATTATCCATGCCTTCCGCGTACACTTGCGTACCCCCTCAATACACTCCAATACACCCCGATTGTCAACTTTTTTTTCTATTTTTTGTCATTTTTTTGCAAAAAACACCCGAATTCCGTACTCGTTTAACTAAACTTAATCAAATTTCGCCGCGCAAAACACCAACACCTCCTAATCTTAATCCTAATCCTAATTGCCGCCCCCGCGGCATCCCCCCTTCCCCGCCAAAAACGCTATTTTTTGGCCGCAAAGCGGCCCACGGTGACGGTTTCCACCTTCACGGGGGCCACGCCGGCGCCAAGCATGCCGATTTCCCGCGCGGCGCCCGTGCTGAGGTCGATGATGCGGCCGCGCACGAACGGCCCGCGGTCCACAATGGGGCAGATGCAGGTTTTGCCGTTGTTGAGGTTGGTGACGCGGACGGTGCAAGGCATGGGCAGGGTCTTGTGTGCGGCGTAGAGGGCGCCGTGGCGGCGGCGCAGCCTGCCGGAGCTGTAGTGGGACGCCATGCCGGTTTCCGAGTATTTCAGGGCCTCGCGCGCGCCCATCGGCTGGTAGCGCTTGCCGCGCACGCGGTAGGGGCGCATGTTCAAGCCGTCATCGCTCACGGCTTGGTCATGGTGGAACAGGTGCAGCGGGTCCATCTGCTGCTGGGAGCAACCCACCGTGCCCAGCGGCAGAAGCAGCAGGGCCATCGGTGCTGTCAGTGCGGAGAGCAGGCGTTTCACCCTGCCACCCTACCACACCTCCCCCGCCGCTTCAAGGAAAAACGCCCCGCGCCGCGCGCGGAGACGGGTCAATCGTCAATCAGGGCAGCGGGAGACCGGCGCGGGTCAAAATCTCGCGTATTTGCTCGCGGGGGCGTTCCGGCCAGAATTTGTTGGAGACGGGGCTGGCGGGGCTGGGGTGCAGGATGGTGCCCAGCACCATCTCTCGGTCGGGCAGCTCTGCGGCGGCGAGCTCCAGCTGCTTGAGGGCGTATGCCCCCACGCCCACCAGGCAGCGCGGCTGCAGCACCTCAATCAGGCGCACCAGGTGGCGGCGGCAGGCGGCGTCGATTTGCGCGGCCTGCTCCTTGGGCAGCTGGGTGGGGGTGATGTTGGCGCCGGACTCGCTCATCCAAATCAGCGGGCAGTAGTTGGCCACGTAGGCGTGTGCAAAGAAGTTCTCCGCCGGGCCGTACATCTCCTCGAACAAGCCCCACAGGCGGCGGCCGCTCACCTCCGACCGCGGGCACGCGAACCCCTGCACCGGGCGCTTGGGATGCGTGGCGGGCGGTGCGCCCACCGCCGCCGTGATGCCCATCCAGAGCGTCACCGCCGCTATCTCGCCGAACGGCACGCCGGTCTGCGCCATGCCGAACGGCCCGGGGTTCATGCCCAGGTACAGCACGTCCTTGGAGCCCTGCCCGAACTTGCGGATATAGGCCTCGTGGCCGGCCCAGGCGTATTCCAGCGGGTTGTAGGTGAACGCCACGGGGGCGGAGAACTCCAGGGCCTCCATCTCGCGGCTCAGCTGCCGCGCCGCGGCCACCAGCTCATCCGTTGTATCCATGCGGCCATCATACCACACGCGCCCCGCCCTGCCAACAAAATATGGCCTTGCCTTGCATTGGGGCGGCTGCTAGAATATCCGCCGTGAAAATTGTAGCCATAGCCAACCAGAAAGGCGGGGTGGGGAAGACCACCACCTCCGTGAACCTGGCCGCCGCGCTGGCAAAGCGCGGCAAGCGCGTGCTCCTGGTGGACACGGATTCCCAGGCCAACGCCACCTCCGCCCTGGGCGTGGAGGCGGCAAGCTCGCAAAGCCTTTACCAAGCATTGATTGGAGAGAAAATGCTGGAGGACCTGATTGTGGAGACCGGGCGCAAGAACCTGTGGCTGGTGCCCTCCCACATGGACCTTTCCGGCGTGGAGGTGGAGCTCACGCAGTCCGGCACGCACATGAGCTGCCTGCGGGACGCGCTGGAGGGCATCCGCAAGGCGGACGCGTTCGACTTCGTGTTCCTGGACACGCCGCCGTCGCTGGGAGTGCTGATGACGGCGGCGCTGTGCGCGTGCGACGAAGTGTTGACGCCGATGCAGTGCGAGTTCCTGAGCCTGGACGGGCTCTCCAAAATCCTGTACGTGATGCAGCAGATACGCGAGGGCGGCGCCAATCCCAAGCTCGTTCACGAGGGCGTGCTCATGACCATGTACAACAACACCAAGCTGGCCAACGAGGTCATCTCCCAGGTGGAGCAGAACCTGCCCAAAAAGATGTACAAGACCGTCATCCCGCGCTCCGTGCGCGTGGGCGAGGCCCCCAGTTTCGGCAAGACCGTGCTGGAGCACGACCCCTACAACCCCGCCGCCCTGGCCTACGGCAACGCCGCCCGCGAATTCCTGCAGCGACATAAGCGGTAAGTGGGATTTACGATTTAAGAAGTTAGCGCGCCTGGCGGCGCAGGGGAGGAGAGTGCTGTATGCTGGACTGGATCTACCCCAACACCTGCCAGCTGTGCGGGGAGGTATCGCACGCCACCCTGTGTCCGGCGTGCCTGCACTCGCTGGAGCGCGTGCCCAAGCCCGTGTGCATGTACTGCGGCGCACCCGTGGCCGGAAACCAGGCGGACCCCTACCATTGCGAGGCATGCCGCAACAAGCCGCGCCCGTTCACTTTCGCCCGCTCCGCCCTGTACGAGAACGACACCACGCTCGACCTGGTGCACGATTTGAAGTACCACAAGCACACGCACCTGGCGCGGGCGCTGGCTCCCGTGCTGGCGGAGCTGTGGGAGACCAACCACGTGCTGTCCGACACCGCAGACTGGGCGCTCGTGCCCGTTCCGGTCACCAAAAGCAAACTGTTCTCGCGCGGCTACAACCAGGCGGAGGAGCTGGCGGAAGAGCTCGTGAAGCTGCGCCCCATGCCCATCATCCATCCCCTGCGGCGCGTGAACACCGGCATCCGCAGCCAGACCAACCTCTCCGCCACGGAGCGCATGAAGAACGCCTACCGGGCGTACGCCCTGCTGCCAGCGTATGCCGACGGCTCGCGCACCCTGCCGCCCAATGTGCTCATCCTCGACGACGTGTACACCACGGGAGCCACCACCCGCGCGTGCGCCCACGCCCTGCGCCAGGCCAAGGGCGTGAAGAACATCGGCATCGTCACCCTGCTGCGCGTGCGGTGACGGCCTACTGGTTCCCCATCCAGTTGTTGAGGATTTCCACGGCGGCGGCCTGGTCGATGATGGGGCGGAAATCCCTGGCCTTCTTCCCGGCAGCGTGCAGCTTCTCCTGCGCCACTGTGGTGGTCAGGAACTCGTCCACGTAGACGAGCGGCAGCTCCGGCAGGCGCGCGTGCAGCTTCTCGCCGAACGCGCGCACCTTTTCGCACGCCGTTCCCTCCGTGCCGTCCAGCCGCAGCGGCAGACCCAGCACCAGCGTGCGCACGCCGCGCTCCGCCGCCAGCTGGGCAATGCGCTCCAGCGGCTCCGTGCGGTCCAGGTGGATGCTCTCCACCGGGTGCGCCAGGATGCCGCACGCATCCGTGGCCGCTATGCCGATGCGCGCTTGACCGAAATCTATGCCCAACGCGGGATGCATGGGGATTTACTAGGTACTATGTACT
>JAUNNT010000049.1 GCA_030531305.1 Akkermansia sp. | reverse complement strand
CTGCTGGTAGCCGCCGCCCTGGGGGCCGCCCTGGCCGTTGTTCTCGCGGCGCTGCAGCAGCTGGATGTTGTCCGCCACCACGCGGATGCGGCTGCGGCGCTGCCCGGTTTGCTTGTCTTCCCAAGTGTCCTGCTGCAGGCGGCCCTCCACGAACACGGGGTTCCCCTTGGCCAGGAATTGGGCGGCGATTTCCGCCGCGCGGTTCCAGCATGAGACGTCGAGGAACACGGTTTCCTCGCGGCGCTCGCCTTCGTTGCCGTTGCGGTTGCCGACGAGGCGGCTCACGGCTATGCGGAGTTCGGTCAGCGGCGTGCCGGACGGCATGTCGCGCACTTCGGGGTCGGCTGTCAGGTTGCCGATAAGCATTACTTTGTTCAGGTAGGCCATAATCTTGGGAATGTCTGATGGTGAATAAATAATCGATTGGTCAAGCGCGGGGGGCGGGGCCGTTGGGGCCTTCGTCTGCCGCGCATGCGCCATCTTACCCCCCGCCCCGCACCATGGCAAGAAAAAAGCGCGCCTTTTCCCGCGGCGCCGCCGGATTTTTTTCGCCCGCCCTATCCACGCGGGCGGCAGGGGGTCATTGGGGGGTGGTGTCCTGTGCGGTGCGGCGGTAGGGGCCGTCGCCCACTGAGAGCACCTGCACGCGCACGTTCTCCAGCCCCTTGCCGTGGAAGCCCAACCGCTTGGCCACCAGGCTGCTCACATCTATCAGCCGCCCGGGGATGAACGGCCCGCGGTCCGCCACGCGCGCCACCGCGCTGCGCCCGTTGGCCAGGTTGGTGATGCGCACCACGCAGGGCAGGGGAAGCGTGCGGTGCGCCGCGTACATTTGGTCCCGGTACAACCGCTGGCCTATGGCCCCGCGGTCGCCGTCCGCCTCGTAATGGGAGGCCACGCCGCACTGGTCGTACTGCAGGGCGGCATCTATGCCCATGGGCACGAAACGCTTGCCGCCCAGGGTGTACGGCGCCATCTTGTAGCCGTTGTACGGCACAAAGGCGTGGTGCTGCGAGCACGCCGCCAGTGCCACCGCCACCGCGCCGCCCAGCACCGCCTGTGTCAACCTCTCCATTGCCCCCACCATACCACAATCCCTCCCCGTCGGCGAGGAATTTATGGCACTGCGCCATGCCGAAATAATTCCTTGACATGCGTACAGCTTTATTGTACGTTATGTGCATGGTTCCTATTGCCCTATCCTATAGCAAGGCTCGCCAAAACCTGGCATCGGCCATCAAGACGTGTGTCGACGACTCGACTCCGGTGGTTATCTCCTCGCGCCAGCGGAAGGTGGTGATGATGTCGCTGGAAGAGTGGGAATCCTGGCAGGAGACCATGCTGCAGCTTTCATCTCCCGCGAATGTTCGGCACCTGAACGAATCGCTTGAGCAGAAGCAGCGCGGCGAGACCGTGGTGATGACTCCGCAGGAACTCGCGGCATTCATGCAGGACGATGAAGCTTGAGTTTTCCAAAGCGGCGTTGGACGATTTGCGCTTCTGGAAACGCTCCGGCAAAAAAGCGGCGCAGAAGGTCACGGAGCTTTTGCTGGAGATTGCCGAAACGCCGTTCAGCGGCAAGGGCCGTCCCGAACAGTTGGTGGGCAACCTATCCGGCTACTGGTCCCGCCGCATCAACATGAAGGACCGCATCATCTATTGCGTGGACGAACAGGCGCAAACGGTCTTCATCCGTTCCGCGCGCGGGCACTACGAATGATGCCCCCAATGGCTGCGGCTCACTTTTTGTTGTGGTGGGGGTGGACGGAGCGGCGGGCGTGGAGGCGCTGCTCCATCTTGGGGCGCAGGTTCTCGTCAATCCAGGCGTAGGCGGCGGCCAGGCCGTCCGCCTTGTAGATGCGGCCGATCTGGGCCTCCACCCCCGTGGCGTTGCCGGTGAGGCGCAGGAAGTTGTTGCTGGTGACCTCCACAAAGAAATCGCCGTCTATCTCCCCCTTGAAGGAGAGAATCCACTCGCGCACGTAGAGCGCGAGCACGGCATCCCCCACCCACGCCTGCGCGCGGGCCACGGGGTCGCTGTCCGGTGAAAGCTGCACGGTATGAAAAAAGGCCCGGCGGGGTGTGCCCGCCGAGCCGGTGAAGGGTTGGTTGAATCAGGCGCGGGGATGGGGTTCGCGGTCCGCGGCGGTCTTGCCGGGGGCGGTGGTGAAGGGTCCGCCGGCGGTGGGAGCCACCTGGGTGAAGGCCATGCCGGCCTGCTCGAATTCCTTGCCCTGCACGGGGAAGTCCTTGCGCAGCGGGTGGTAGGGGTAGCCCTCCCACATCATGATGCGGCGCAGGTCCGGGTGCCCAGAGAAGTCGATGCCCATGAGGTCGTACTGCTCGCGCTCCAGCCAATCCGCGCTGGCCCACACGGGCACCACGCTGGGCACGGAGGGTTCCTCCCCGCCCACGGGGCAGCGCACCAGCATGTTGGCGCCGGTCTCCGCCTGGGTGATGGTGTAGTTCACCTCGAAGCGCGGCTCCTGCCCCAGGTTGTCCACGGAGGACACGCACACGAGCATGTCGAACCCGCAGGCCTCCTTGGCGTAGGTCATCACGCGCACCAGATCGTCCGGCTGGACGGTCAGCGTGGTGTCGCCGCGGAATTCCTTGCGGCCCAGCTGCGGGAAACGCGCGCACAGCTTGTCGGCCGCGGCGCTCTGAAGTTCGGTAAGGGTGGGTTTTGGCATGGCGTGCAAGGGGGTACGGGGTTAGTCGAGGATGACGTCGGTGGGCACGGAGGCGGCGTTCTGGGCCTCGCGCAGGTTGTGCGTCTTGAAGAAGTCCTTGAGCGGGTGGTCCGTGGCCATGATCTTGTCCTGCAGGGTGATGAGCCCCTGGAGGAGGGCCTCCGGGCGGGGGGGGCAGCCGGAGATGTACACGTCCACCGGCACAATCTTGTCCACGCCCTGGAGCACGGAGTAGCTGCGGAACATGCCGCCGGAGCAGGCGCAGGCGCCGCAGGCGATGCACCACTTGGGCGCGGGCATCTGGTCCCAGATGCGGCGCACCAGCATGGCCATCTTGTAGGTGATGGTGCCGCAGATGAACATGAAGTCCGCCTGGCGCGGCGCGTAGCGGTTCACTTCCGAGCCGAAGCGAGAGATGTCGTAGCGCGAGCAGGAGGCGGCCATGTACTCGATGGCGCAGCAGGAGGTGCCCATGGGCATGGGCCACAGGGAGTACTTGTGCACCCAGTTGATGGCGGCCTCCACGGTGGTGTAGACGAAGCCGCCGTCGGCGTCGGGGTCGCACATGTAGTTCTGCTCGATGTGTTGAAGATTGTCCTGTGACATAGCGGGGATGGGGGCTTGGTGACGCCCCGGCGCACGCATTGTACGCGCGCGGTGCGGAAAAATCAAGCACAATGTTGGAGGGGCGGCGCGTTAATTTTTTAAATTCCCCCCTTGAAAAAAGCGGGCGGACGTGGTTAAATGGTGGGAATGAGCAATGAGAGAGGCAGTGCGCCCGGCAACGGCAAGACCGTGCACGGCGTGTTCAAGTGGGAGATGGTGCGCAAGGCCTTGCGCGCCGCGGAGGAGGGCGCGTACTGCTGGGAGATTGCGGACGGCCACATCTACTACACCGAGCAGTGCATGCGCATGCTCGGCCTGCCCCTGGACGAGTGGGCGCCCAACATCTTCACGGAAACGGACCTCACCATCCACGCGGAGGACCGCCAGTTCTTCACCGCCGCCGTGCAGCGCTTCCTGAGCAGCCCCGGCTCCGCCCCGCTGCGCGTGGAGGTGCGCCTGCTCAACCTGCGCTCCCGCGGTTGGCGCTGGATCCGCGTGAACGGACTGCTGGAGCAGGACGCCGCCCACAAGCCCGTGCGCCTGGTGGGCGTGTGGGTGGACATCACGCGCCGCAAGATGGCGGATTTGCACGCCATGGAGGACCGCGACCTCTTCCGAACATTGATCAACTATTTGCCGGACAGCATCTACTTCAAGAACCGCGAATCCCGCTTCGTGATTGCGAACGAGGCCACCGCGCGCAAGATGCAGGTGCGCACACCCTCCGACCTCATCGGCAGCCGCGACGAGGACTTCTTCGATGCGGCCATGAGCTCCGTGGCGCGCAGCGAGGAGCGCGACATCATGGCCACCGGAAGGCCCATCACCAACCGCATCCACCGCGAGCCCTGGAAGGAGGGGCACTCCACCTGGACCCGCATCTCCAAATTCCCCTGGTACGCGTCGGACGGCTCCGTCAAGGGCATCGTCGGCATCTCGTCGGATGTCACGGAGCTCATCGAGGCCCAGCACCGCTACCGCGACATCGCCGGCAAGCTGGACGAGCGCAACCGCGCGCTGGAAAAGGAAATCGACCTGGCGCGCGAGGTGCAGCAGGCGCTGCAACCCGTCAGCATCCCGGACCGCGTGTGGAAGCTGGAGGACGGCACCGTGCGCCGCGCCCACTTCCACCAGGTGTACATGCCCTCCACCGGCGTGGCGGGCGACTGCTTCGAGGTGTTCCCCATCGGCCAGTCCGGGCTGGGCATGATCATCTGCGATGTGATGGGGCACGGCGTGCGCGCCGCGCTCATCGCCTCCATGCTGCGCGGCCTCATGGAGCAGGTGGCCAACCTGGCGGATACGCCCGGTCTGCTGCTCTCCTCGCTCAACCGCCAGATGTCGCGCATCTTCACGCAGGCCAGCATCACCATGTTCGCCTCCGCATGCTACGTGTACCTGGACTTGGACAAGAAGCGCCTCACGCTCTCCGGCGCCGGGCATCCCGCCCCCATCATCCAGATGCCGGACGGCCGCGCGTACCTGCCGCCCATCCCGCGCTCGCCCGCACTCGGCCTCATTGAGAACGCCATGTTCCGCGAGAGCGAGATTCGCCTGGAGCCCGGCATGAAGCTCATGCTCTACACCGACGGCATCACCGAGGCCCGCAACGCCGGTGGCGACGAGCTCGGCGCCCAACGCATCATGGATGCCCTCGCCGCGCAACGCCCGCAGGATGTCAAGGGCATGCTGGACGCCGCGCTGCACACCATGCGCCAATTCACGGGCAACGCACCGCAGGACGACGACATCTGCCTGCTGGGCGTGGAATTCCGGGAGGGCGAGTAACCCCCGCTACAGCACGGAGTTCACAATCTGGCCGGGCAGCCTGGCCACGTCGCGCACCACGTTGGTAACCCCGTTGGTCACACTATTGAGCGCGCCGCAGGAAACCACGCCAAGGCTCAGCCCGCACAGCAGGGCAAGCTGGGCGGTCCGCTTCAATATGCGGCACGGGGATGTGGGCTTCTCCGCCTTCACGCCACGCATTCTAACATACTGCATCCCCGCTTGCAAACAACTATTCTTGCCATCCCGTGGCGCGGCGGTATAATCATTGCGTCATGACAGTACCAGCGGACAACAGGCACGCGCTTTGCGGGATGCTCTCCCGCTACGCCGCCTCCCATGCGGAGCGGCGGGATGCCGCCGCGCGCATCCTGGAGTTCGTCTCCTCCACGCCGGACTGCTTCTGCCGCACCTGCCTGCAGGGGCACATCACCGGCTCCGCCTGGCTGCTCAACCCCGCCGGCGACAAGGCGCTGCTCACCCTGCACCGCAACCTCAAACGCTGGATGCAGCTCGGCGGCCACGCCGACGGCGACCCGGACGTGCTGCGCGTGGCGCTGCGGGAAGCCACGGAGGAGAGCGGCATCCAAGGCATCCGCCCGCTCTCCGCGGAAATCATGGACGTGGATATCCACCCCATCCCCGCACGCCCGGACAAGGGTGAGCCCGCCCATTTCCACTACGACATCCGCTTCCTCATGCAGGCCCCCCATGAGCGCTTTGCCATCTCAGACGAGTCCGACGACCTCGCCTGGTGGTCCTTCGCGGATATCCAATCCCGCCGCGCTGAGCTGGACGAGGCCGTCCTCCGCCTCGCACGCCTCTGGACGAAGAAAAAGCGCGGCGCGCGGGCAAATGGGGTTTGACAAACCCGCCGCGCTGGGCTAGATTGGCGGCGTTATGAGTCTGCGCCTTGCTGTTTTGGGTTCCGGGTCCGGCACCAACTGCCAGTCCATCTTCAACGCTATCGACGACGGCCGCCTGGATGCGGAGGTGGTGTTGGTGCTGTCCGACCACGCGGATGCGCGCATCCTGGAGCGTGCGCGGCAGCGCGGCGTTCCCGCGGAGGTGATGGACTGCGCGGGCTACAAGAACAAGTTTCCGCTGGAGGAGCAGGAGCGCGTGGCGCAACGCCTCACGCAGCTGGGGGTGGATATGGTGTGCCTGGCGGGTTTCATGCGCCTGGTGAAGGAGCCCCTGCTGCGCGCGTTCCCCAACCGCATCCTCAACATCCATCCCGCCCTGCTGCCCAATTTCCCCGGCGTGGAGGCCTGGACCCAGGCCCTGCAGGCCGGCGCCAAACAGACCGGCTGCACCGTGCACTATGTGGATGCCGGCATGGACAGCGGGGAAATCATCATGCAGGCCTTCGTGCCCGTGCTGCCCGGCGACACCCCGGAATCGCTGCACGCGCGCATCCAGGTGCAGGAGCACATCCTGTACCCCGCCGCCATTCTCTCCGCCGTGTCGCGCCTGGGCTAGAGGAGGGCGCATCCCCCGTAGGTCACCGCGCCGCACACCGCGGCGATGATGCACCAGGTCTGGGCCTCGTCCGCCGCCTTGCGCGCCGCATCGTAGTTCCCCGTGGCCCACAGCGAGTCCACCTGGGAGGATTTGACGATGGCCACGATGCCGAAGGGCAGGCAGCAGAAGATGGTTGCCAGGATGCACCACGCAAGGTGGTTGTCAGGCTTGGGCGGGAGATTGTATGGTTGTTCGTTCATGGTTGGATAGGGTTGGTTAGTGCATGAGGAAATCCGCCGCCGCCACCAGCAACCCCAGCGCCGCGGGAATCAGCGCGACCCACACGGACCACGTGATCCACTGCCACGCGCTCACCGAATCCCGGCACGCCTTCTCGTAGTCCCCAACCGTCCACGCGCTGTCAACCCCGGCTGCCTTCACGATGGCCACGATGCCCAGCGGCATGCAGCAGAAGATCGTTACCAGGATTGCGGCCGCCAAATGGCTCTCCGGCCGCCGCATGCCGGTCTGCGGGGTCAGGTTGTACGGGTTCTGGTCCATGCGGTTCATGTCCTTCTCTGTACCCCATCATACACCACCCCGCCTCTTTGCGCAAAGAAATTCGGGCGGGGCGTGGTTGGCGGGCGTGCATCCATCCCCCTTGCCGCACGTCCCGAAAAAATCCCCGAAAATCCGCCGAATTCAATGCCTTTTTGATTTTTTGCAAATTTGGGCTTGCATGTCTACCCGTTTTGCACTATACCCTCTCGCGCGTCGGGCGCACTGTGCGCCCAAAAGCCTTTCGTCTTCCTACGAAAAACAAAAAAACAAAATAGAAAATACCATGAAACTGCATTTACCCAAAATGCTCACGGCTGCGCTCATCGCAGCCTTCGTTACCACCGCGGCCCAGGCGGCCACGATTACCACACCCACTGCCACGAACGCAGCCGGCTGGTTTACCCATGACGGAGACTCGTGGATCTACAGCGACAACTACATGGGCAGCAAGGATGCGGCAGTAGCCTCCTCCTTCTCGTTCGACGATGGCACCGGAGCTGCCATTGCATTCGGCAAGACCGACGGTTCGCGTGCAATGTACACGTTCGCCGTTACTGTGGACCTTTCCGCACTGACCACCACGAGCGATACATACCTCCTGAAAGCGAACAACGTGACGGGCATCGGCATGGTGGGCAACAACCGCCACCTCACGGAGACGTGGCAGAGTTCAAACGTAAAGTACGTTGACACGGCATACAGCCTGCCCACCACGGGTATTTACACCATCGTACACTCCGCCGGTGACGACGGCGCGTGGGTGGCTGTATACAACCAGGACGGAACCGAGGTCGTCAAGGGACGAACCGGCAACGGCGGTTTGAAGGGCAATGGCAAGCCCACGAATTTCATTATCGACGACAGCCTGAAAGGTGCCATTCTCACGTTCGGCATATGGCAGACGGGGAACAACTCCCTTAGTGCCGACAACATGCAGCTTGCGGCCAAGGCCATGGTTGACTTCCCGCTCCTCCCGTCCAACGAGTACACGTGGGTCGCCAGCGGTGAGAGCGCCGATTGGGACACCACCTCCACCGTGTGGAGCGTTGATGACCAGCCCGGCGCCAAGTATGTTTCCGGTGCCACCAGTACCGCTACTTTCAATGCGGGCGAATATGCCAAGGCAGTGACCGTGAAAGAGGCAATCAAGGCCGAAGCGGTGAATGTGAACGACAACTATAAGTTCACCGTCGAGAGCGGCTCCTCCCTGACCGTTGGAACGCTCTCCGTGGCAGCCGACACGGAGGCGATAGTGACGGGTGAGGGCAGCGTCTCCCTCTCCAACGTGGCCCTTGCAAACGGCGCCACCATCAACATGGGCGCCGCCGCCAGCATGGGTGTGACCGTGGCGGACGACGCGGACGACACCGCCATCACTGCCACGAAGGACATCACCCTCACCTCCCTGGCCGGTCCTGCGGACGGCAAGGTGCTGACCATCTCCGCCGAGGGCCACACGGTTGCCGTGCAGGGCAACAACACCTTCGCCGGCGACCTCGTGGTGGCCAAGGGCACTGTGAAGCTGGATTCCGCCGCCAAGGCCAAGTCGCTGGGTGCCTTCAACGGCAACAACGAAAAGGGCAAGCCGGCTCCCGCTCCGAACAAGACCATCACCATCAACGCGGGCGGCACCATCGACCTCAACGGCAAGGCGGACCTCACCTACGTTTACACCCTTGCCGGCGGCAGCCTCGTGAACAACGGCACCGGCATCAGCGCCGGCAGTATGCAGACCATCGGTATCAAGTTGGAGGCGAATTCCACCATTGGCGGTACCGGCAACTTCTATCTGCTGGGGCCGAACTACGACAATACCTTTGTCGAGCTCAACAACTACAAGCTGACGAAGACGGGTGCCAACAACGTTGGTTTCCGCAACACGAATGTCTCTGCCGGCACCATTGAGGTGCAGCAGGGCAACATCGAGTTCATCGACGGCGACAATTCCTCGCTGGCGGCCAACATCATCCTGGCCGGCGGCACCATCACCGGTACCGTTCGCGCCGATGGTGAAATCTCCGTCACCGCCAAGCAGGAGACCACCCTCAATGGTCTCACCGTCCGAACGGGGCAGATCGACATCGTCGGCACCGTGAACGTGAGCGGCGGCTCCCTGGACCTCTCCATCAACGACAAGTCCACCGGCACCCTTCGTGTGTCCGACGGCAGCGTGCTGAACGCGAACTCCACCCTGTGGTTGTGCTCCAACTCCAAGATTGAGGTGGAGGAAGGCGGCACATTCAACGTCGCCGGGCTCTCCATCACGGCTCCCAGCGAGGACGCGCTCATCACCAGCGACAGCAACGATTACTACGGTACGGGCAAGGCGAACTTCACCATCGCCAACGCCGCCATCACCGCCACGGCTGATGTCATCATCGGCAACACGCTGGATGACGTCGACGTGCATGTGGGCGCGCACACGGTGACGCTCAACGCCACCGCCGATGTCGTGGACGTTGCTGAAGGCGGCACCCTCAGCATCGGCGCGACGGGTTCCGCCAACGCCATCAACGTTGCGGGCGGAGGTGCCATCGACACCTATGTCAAGGCTGATAGCGGCGAAACCACCATCACCAGCATGGGTGGCACCGTTGTGCTGAAGAACGCCATTGCCCTGAACGCGGGTTCCCTCACCATGACCGGCACGTACAGCATCGACGACTTGGACGGCGAGATCGAGGTGACCGACTATGTTCACGGCGAGCATGAGGACAACGGCTTTGCCGTTGAGACGGGCACCATCGAGTTCGTGACCGTGGCCCCGGAATCGGGAGCGGTGCTCGACACCACCCAGGCGCAGATTATGCGCGGCGGCAATGCGGCAACCGTGGTTGGAGGCGTGGCGACGGTGGATTCCACCAACTACGCCACCTTCCACATCACCAACCTGTCCGAAACCGTGACCCAGGCCAAGAGCCAGGAAGCGTCCTCCGGCGTGACCCTGACTTCCATCCACGTGGACGCCGACGCTGAGCTGACCGTTGACCAGAACATCAACCTGAGCCTGGTTTCCGCCGAGGCCGGCGCCAAGCTCAACATCCTGAGCGGCCAGACCGTCTCTGTGGGTGATGCCACCACCGTTGCCACGATCGCCGGTGAAGGCACCTACGCCCTCAAGAGCGGCAGCAAGACCATGACCGGCACCCTGGCCACCGGCGAGGACTGGAAGGGCACCGTGGCTGTCTCCAATGTCAACATCACCGACATGGATCTGAACACCTACGGCCATGAGGGTTCCAAGGTGAAGTTCGACGGCGTGACCGGCTACTTTGGCACGCACTCCATCACCTATGCTCCCGAACTGGTGCTGGGTGAAGGCGGCTTGACGCTCACCGACGGCTACTCCACGGACGGCAAGGGCGGTCCTGCCACTGAATACACGTTCGCGGGCGGTGTTTCCGGCGAGGGTTCCATCACCTTCAACAAGGTGGGTAATGTCACACAGCACCTGTACTTCACGGGTGATGTGGCGCGCTGGACCGGCTCCCTGAGCGTGGTTGCCGGCTTCACGGTGTACGCCCAATATTCCGGCGTGCAGACGGTGAACTCCATCATCTCCCGTACGGGCGGCACGCTCAACGTGGAGGTCGGCACGGGCGACGACGCCTCTGTGGTGACCTACACCAAGGCCATCACCAGCAACAGCTTGACCGTTAATGCCGGCGCCACCGCCTACATTAACGGCGGCTTGACCACCAGCACCATCACGGTGGCTGACGACGCCACGCTCGCCATCAACGGCAACACCACGCTGACCTCCGCCATCACCAGTGCCGGTACGGTCACCCTGACCGATGTCGCGCTCTCCGATGCGTTCACGGAGTCCCAGGGCGGTGAGGCCAAGTACTACATCGGCGAGACGCAGAACTACTACATGGGTTCCGCCGACAAGTACCTGACCGTTGTGACGGGCGATGGCGCAGCCAATGCCACCGGCACGGGCCTGACCTGGAACACGCGTAGCGGCCTTGAAATGGCCAACGGCCAGGTGATCACCGGAGCTGGCGAGGCCAACTACTCCACGCTGTACGTTGCCGATGAAATCTTCGCTTCGGACATTATCGCGGGCGGCCACTACGGTGATTTGGGCACCATCAAGGTGACGGACGGCGGCATTCTCACGGTGGATCAGGCGCTCACCGGCATCACCATCGAGGTGACCGACACGGGTGTCATCACCGGCACGGAGGTTGTTCCCACCGATGTGCAAATTGCCAAGGACGCCACCGCAGAGTTCACTGCGGATGTTACCGGAACGCACTACACGTTCTCGGCTGCAGAGGGCGAAACCGTGGCTGTGACCAACAGCGGCGAGACCCCCGCCGCCTACACCGGCGACAACCGCGACCTGACTGTGGTGGCCGACACCCTGGAGGCAGAGACCTTCTGGGAGGAGGTTACGATCAGCAACATAGTTCAGGTTAAGAACGTGGTGGCGGGTGACACCACTATCCTCACCTTGGACAATGTGGATGGAACGCTGGATCTCCAGAACCTGGAAATCGGTTCCTTGGCCTATATGCAGGTCTATGCAAGCGAGGAGCATCTCTCCGAAAACGAGGCCACGGTGGTCATCTCCGAAACGCTGACGGCCGGCCTTGGGTCTGTGCTGAACGCCGATCTCACGATGAAGGGAGGTTCCACGCTCGACCTCGACGGCTCTAACGGAATCGCCGCTCTCACGCTGGGCAGCACGCTCACGCTTGATACCGCTGATGGTCTTGTCAACCTGGGTGAGGACATCATCTCCTACCTCAGCAACATGAAGATTGGAGAGAGCGTGGACCTGTTCACGCACGGATTCGGAACCTCTCTGGACTACGGTGACAAATACGAGGGCGCGTACTACGATGCCCTGTTCGTCCGCACGGATGCCCTTGTCGGCGATTTCACGGTGTACGCTGATGGAGACCACTTCGGCCTGACGAAGTACAACAACGTTCCGGAACCGACGACCGGCACGCTGAGCCTGCTTGCGCTCATGGCGCTTGCAGCCCGCCGCCGCAAGCACAACTAATTTACAATCTACAATTTACAATTGACGATTTTGTAAGTTAGGCGGCTTCGCCGCGAAGATTATCAAGCCCCGCACGGTTGATGCCGTGTGGGGCTTCTTGAATGCGCGCGGGTGGGGGCTGCACGCGGTTGGTATGCCGGGGTGGTTTGGGGTCTAGTGGCAGCGTGCGTATGAGAGCTGCAACCCTTGGCGTGAATCCACCCCGCTTGGGCGGGGTTCCGTGGTTAGATGGCGCGGGTGGTTATCCCCCCCGGGTTTCGCCCGGGGCTATAAAAAGTTGACGCCTCCAAGGAGGCTCGAAGTTAGCGCGCGCCCAGCGCGCGGGGGAGAATCGCATGGTTGACATTTCGCCTTTGCGTGGTAGCATGGAGTTTAATCATGAGCCATTCCGTTCATTACAACTACGGGCATATTGTGTTCCACACAAGGTGTGCAAGGATTCAAATACACCCCGACGACCTGTTGCGGGTACACGGGTACATTCGCGGTATCGGCAGGCAGCTTGGCGTGCAATACATGGTCGTGGGCGGCATTGAGGACCATGTCCACATACTGGGCAATTTCCCGATGAACCGCCTGCAATGCGATATCGTGAAAGACATCAAGGTGAGTACCTCCCGCTGGTTGTCGGGGCTTCGTTCGCAATACCGCAATTTCTATTGGCAGGGAGGCTACGGCTATTTTTCCGTCAGTCCGATGCGGTTTGACGATGTGGCGGGCTACATTGCCCGCCAGAGGGAACACCATTTGCACGAAACGACACAACAGGAATACGAACGCATGAAAGCCCAAGCCGAGTCGTTCATCCCCGTCATGGATGCAAGCGCGCCTTTCCCTTTCATTCCCGAACCGTGAGGGACGGGCATAGAGCCTCCCGGAGGCTCAACTTTTTTTAGCCCCGGGCGAAACCCGGGGGGTGTCCCCGCGTGCGTTGCAATGAACGGAACCCCGCCTCCGTGCGGGGTGGATGAGCGCCAACGCATGCATACTAACCACCTTCATTACCACCAATCATTGCAACCCACCACCCGCGCGGCTTCGCCGCGCCTAACTCTCCAAATTGCCTGCCTCGGCGTAGCCTTGGCGGAGACGGGTAAATTGTAAATCGTCAATTGCTTCGGCACCGCCTTACGGTGCCTCACCCTACGGGCAGAAGCTCCGCTTCTGGCTAACCCGCCTTACCGCGCCGCAAACGGCGCGCCCTGTACGGGGCCGTCGGCGGTCTTGTAAATCCTTGGGGTATGGATTATTCGCCGGGCTTGCGGGGCTTGTAGTTGGTGGGGCGGGTTTTCTTGCGCTTGGGGTTGAAGAAATCGGGGTGCTCCGCGGCCCAGCGCTGGAAGAGGTCGGGGCGGTTGCGGCGGGT
Organism: Akkermansia sp.; assembly: GCA_030531305.1. GTDB lineage: Bacteria > Verrucomicrobiota > Verrucomicrobiia > Verrucomicrobiales > Akkermansiaceae > Akkermansia. The sequence continues at coordinate 7,270 of JAUNNT010000049.1, read as the reverse complement.
GCGCTCCACGGCCTGCTCCAGCTTCCATTCCTCGATGGCCCGGTGGTTGCCGGAGAGGAAGACGGGTGGCACCTCCATGCCGCGGAAGACGTTGGGCTTGGTGTAGGCGGGGGCTTCCAGCAGGCCGTTGGAGAAGGATTCCTCCACGCTGCTGCGCTCATCCCCCAGCGCGCCGGGCAGCAGGCGCGCCACGGCGTCGATGACCACCACGGCGGCAATCGCGCCGTTGGTGAGGATGTAGTCGCCGATGGAGAGCTCCATGTCCACCAGGGAGTCGATGACTCGCTGGTCCACGCCCTCGTAGTGGCCGCAGAGGAAGATGTAGTGCGCGTCCCCGCCGTCCATGCAGGGAGCGGCGAGCTCCTGCGCGACGGGTTGGGAGAAGACGCGGCCCTGGGGAGTCATGAGGATGACCCTGGTGTTCTCTCGGCGCAGCTGCTCGATGGCCTCGAAGATGGGCTCGCACTTCATGAGCATGCCTTGGCCGCCGCCGCAGAGGTAGTCGTCCGTGCGGCGGTACTTGTCGTGCGTCCAGTCGCGCAGCTGGTGGGCCTTCACGGAGATGATGCCGCCCTCCGCCGCGCGTCCCATGATGCTTTGGGAGAGCGGAACGGAGATCAACTCCGGGAAAAGCGTCAATACATCAATCTCTAGCATTTACAATTTACGATTTACAATTGACGATTTGAAAAATTCGCGCGCCTGGGGCGCGGGGATGGTCACTGTTTCTGTCTCTTGATTGCCTCTTCGGTCATGCGTTCGAGCTCGGCCTGCCTGGCGCGTGTGGCCTGGAGCTGGAGGTAGAGGTGGTGGATGTCCGAGAAGGTGGCGTCGAGGCGCTTGGCGATGTCGGTCTTCTCCGGGCTGTCGGGCAGGGCGTCCATCTCGGCGCGCATGGCGTCGCGCGCCTTGGCCAAATCGTCCTCAGACTGCGCGGCGAGGACGCCGGCGGTGATTTTCAGCTCCATGAGCATGGGCAGGTTCTCCGGCATCACGGTGGGCTGCAGCTCCCGCACCACGGCCATGATCTGCTGCGGGTCTCGGCGCTGCATGAGCATGAGCGTGCGCTTCTTGATATCGCTGCGCTGCCGCTCCACGGCTCGGCGGTGGCCGAAGCCGAGGGTGTCCTGCGGGTCGGCCTGTATGATCTGTTCCTCCAGCGAGACGGCGCAGGGGCGGGCATCGTTGTTGAGGGCGTTGTAGAACTCGCCGAGGGCCTTCAATTTCTCCTGCCCGGTGAGTGACTGGGCCTTCTCCAGCTTGGCGAAGTTGTCCAGCCCCTGCTGCAGCTCCTGCTGGATTTTCTCCATGGAGAACCCGGAGCCGAGGAAGCCTCCGGTGACGTCGCCGTTCGGTGCAAGCACCAGCACGGTGGGGAAGGCGTGCACGGCGTAGCGGGTGACCAGCGCCTCGTTGCGCGCCTTTTCCTCCTTGGGCATCTTGTCGCCGTGCGGGCAGTCGATTTCCAGCAGGACGAAGCGGTCCTTCACGAAGGCGTCGAACTCCGGCTTCTCGAAGACGGTGCTGTGCAGGTGCATGCAGGCGCCGCACCAGTCGGAGCCGGTGAAGTCCATGATGATGGGCTTGTGCTCGGCGGCGGCCTTCTGCCTGGCGGCCTCGAAATCCGTGAGCCACTCCGCGCAGAGCGCGGGGCACACCAGCGCGGCCAGCGCCGCCAGGGTGAACGCTTTTTTTAACATGGCGGTTCAGTGTTGCTGTTGCTGCTGGGCCTTGAACTCCTGCATCTTCTTGAGCGTGCCGGCGGGGTCCGCGAACTGGTGGCGGATCTGCTCCATCACCTCGTCCTTCATCTCCGGCAGGGACTCCGCGTCTTTCAGCAGGATGTCGCGCGCCTGGTTCATGTCCTCCACGCTCTCCGCGGCGTAGAGCAGCCCGGTCATCTTCACCTGCAGCAGGGAAAGCCGGTTCTCCGGGTAGATTTTCGGCTCGAACTCCTTCACGATGTCGAGTATCTGCTGCCCGGTCATGCTGAACATCTTCTCGCCCGTGCGGGCCTCCAGCTCCTGCGCCTGGGCGTGCACGTCCTGCTCCCCGCCCACCAGGTGCAGCGTGTCCTTGGGGTCCTTCTGGCGGATTTCGCTGTGCAGGGCGGAGGCGCAGGGGCGCACCTCCTTGCCCATGGCCTGGTACACGTCGTAGAGGGCCTTGGCCTGCTCCTCGTTGCCGCCCTTCATGCGGTGTGCCTTCACCAGGGCCTTGGCGTTGCCGTACGCCTGGTCCAGCACGGTCTTCACGGCATCCGCGGAGGCCTTGGCGCCCACAAACCCGCCTGCCACCTCACCCTTGGGCGTCATCACCAGGATGGTGGGGAAGCCCTCGACGTTGTACTGCTTCACGAGCTCCTGGTTCTTCTGCTTGAGCGCGGGGTCCATCTGCGCGCGCATCGGCAGGTCCACCTTCACCAGGATGAACTTGCCCTTGGCGTACGCCAGGAACTCCGGCTTGTTCAGCACCGCCGCCTCCAGCGATTTGCACGCCGAGCACCAGTCCGACCCCGTGAAGTCCACCAGCAGCGGCTTCTTGTCGCTTTGCGCCTTGGCCTTCGCGGCATCGAAATCCGCCATCCAATCCCCGCAGAACGCCGGTGCCACCACCGCCGCGCACGCCAGCATGAACATTTGTTTCAACATGCGGGCATTATAACCCCGACAGGGCGGGGAATGCAAGCAATTGAGTGGCGCGCACGCGCATTTCCCTTGACTTGGCGCTGCGTCTCATGCATACTGCGCATGCCGTCGGGGTTCCCCGGAGGCGTGGCTGGAAAACCCCGTCAGGACCGAAAGGTAGCAGCGGTATTCAGTCCACGCTTGTCGGGTGCAGCTCCGGCGGCACTTTTTTGGCGGCGCGGCTCACTTACCTGTGATTTGGTGCCAGAGCGCCCAGGCCATGAGGAAGCGGAGGGCGGCGGCAAAGGCCATGCCCCAGGTCACGCAGATGGTGAGGCGGGCCTTGGCGGAGAGGCGGCGGTTGCGCGCCAGCCAGAAGAACGCCGCGCCCTGCAGCAGCGCGGAGAGCGCCATCGCCAGCCCCGCCGAGACACCCAAATAAGCCAGCGGCAGCGCCACCGGCTGCAGGAACGCGAACACCAGCGTGAGCATATCCCGGTAGCCGCCGATCCACGCCACCACCGCGCAGGGAATCATGACGCAAAGCAGGAGTGTTATCCGCGGCGCTTTGCTGTATCTTTCCTCCTGGGTGGGAATGAGCATGACGCGGTTCATCATGCCGCCGCCGCCCAGCCCTGTCAAGTTCCGCCTGCGCCATGAGCACCTTCCAGCTGGTAACGGATTACACGCCTTCTGGCGACCAGGAGCAGGCCATCGCCAAGCTCCTCAAATCCCTGCGCGCCGGCAACAAGCACCAGTGCCTGCTGGGCGTGACCGGCAGCGGCAAGACCTTCACCATGGCGAACATCATTGCGGCGCAGGACCGCCCGGTGCTGGTGCTCTCCCACAACAAGACCCTCGCCGCCCAGCTGTACTCGGAATTAAAGGCCTTCTTCCCGCACAACGCGGTGGAGTATTTCGTCTCCTACTTCGACTACTACCAGCCGGAGGCCTACATCGCCAGCACGGACACCTACATCGAGAAGGACAGCGCCATCAACGACGAAATCGACCGCCTGTGCCTGAACGCCATGCGCTCGCTCCTGCTGCGGCGGGATGTCATCGTGGTGGCCAGCGTGTCGTGCATCTACGGCCTGGGCTCGCCGGAGGACTACCGCAACCTCACGCTCTCCATCCGCGAGGGCCAGCAGATGGACCGCGACGCGATGATCTCCTGCCTGGCGGAGCTGCTGTTCGAGCGCAACGACTACGACTTCGACCGCGGGCGTTTCCGCGTGCGCGGCGACGTGGTGGAGATCTACCCGGCGCAGAGCGACGGCGAGGCCATCCGCGTGGAGTTCTTCGGCGACGAGATCGACCGCATCTCGCTCATCGACGCCGGGACCGGGCGCGTGGTGGAGCGCATGCAGAGCTACCTCTTCTTCCCCGTCAAGCAGTACGTCTCCGCCCCGGAAAAGCGCCTGGCCGCCATCAAGAACATCCGCCTGGAGCTGGCGGAGCGCGTGGCCTGGTTCGAGCGACAGAACAAGCTCATCGAGGCCCAGCGCCTCAAGATGCGCACGGACTACGACCTGGAGCTCATCAACGAGATCGGCTTCTGCAAGGGCATCGAGAACTACTCGCGCCACCTGGCGGGCCGCGCCCCAGGCTCCACCCCCTCCACCCTGCAGGACTACTTCCCGGAGGACCACCTCACCATCATCGACGAGTCTCACGCCACCGTGCCGCAAATCGGCGGCATGTACGAGGGCGACCGCTCCCGCAAGCAGGTGCTGGTGGACCACGGGTTCCGCCTGCCCAGCGCGCTGGACAACCGCCCGCTGCGGTTCGACGAGTTCATGGCCCGCCAGAAACAGCTGGTGTACATGAGCGCCACGCCCGGGCCCTTCGAGTACGTGAACTGCGTGCCCGGCAACAAATCCTACATCCCCGTGCTCAAGGCCAAGCGCGGCAACACCCACGCCCGCAGCCAGAAAGCCAGCCAGGCCGTCACCAAGGCCCCGGAGGGTTTTCGCGGCGTCTTCTTCCACCAACTGTCGGAGCTGCGCGTGGACCCGCACCCCAGCTCCGCACCCGTGGATTCCTTCAACCCGAGCGGACTCGGTCAGCCGCTCATCGTGGAGCAGCTCATCCGCCCCACGGGGCTGCTGGAGCCCAAAATCACCCTGCTGCCGCTGGACGGGCAAATCGACAAGACCATCGAGCTGTGCCGCCAGCGCGTGTCCGTGCGCGAGCGCGTGCTGGTCACCACCCTCACCAAGCGCACCGCGGAGGATTTGACCGACTACCTCCGCAACGTGGGCCTGCAGGTGGAGTACATCCACGCGGACGTGGACGCCATCGAGCGCGTGGAAATCCTGCGCAAGCTGCGCTCCGGAAAGGTGGACATCCTGGTGGGCATCAACCTGCTGCGCGAGGGCCTGGACCTGCCGGAGGTCTCGCTCGTCTGCATCCTGGATGCCGACAAGGAGGGCTTCCTGCGCAACGAGACCAGCCTGGTGCAGACCGCCGGACGCGCCGCGCGACACGTCCACGGCGAATGCGTGCTCTTCTGCGACGAGCTCACCGATTCCATCAAGCGCCTCGTGCAGGAATCCGACCGCCGCTGCGCCACGCAAACGGCCTACAACACCGCCCACGGCATCACCCCCCACACCGTGGCCCGCGCAGACCAGTCAACCCTCCGCCTCTACACCCCGGATGCTGAAGATGAGGAGGAGGGCCTGCTCACGGCCGCCGAGGACGAGGAGGACGCCGCCACCGTCATCCGCCGCCTGGAGAAGGAGATGAAGGAGGCCGCCGCGCGCCTCGACTTCGAGGTCGCCGCCGTCCTGCGCGACAAAATCAACCTGCTGCGCGGAGGCAAATGACCGCTCGCGATTTCCCCTTGCCGCGCGGTGCGCGCGCGGGTATACTGTTTCCATGATAACGAAGGCAATATCCTTGATTGCACTGGCGGCGCTGGCGGTCCCCGCGCTCTGCGCGGAGGGGGAGACGGCGTTTCAGCGCGATTTGGTGAAGCAGTACGCCCAAGGGCTCATCCAGGAAAAGGGCACCGCCGCCTTTGCGGAGATTGTGGCGTTCTGCAACGAGCGGATGGCCACCGCCGAGCCGCAGCTGCGGCTGGACTACGTGCTCGTCAAGGCGAACGCCCTCATGCTCTCCGCGGAAACAAAGGAGGATTTGCAGAAGGCGTGCGACTCCCTGGAGGCCGACCTCCAATCCGTGGACCGCACCAAGGAGGAGCGCGCGGAGCTCATCGCGGAATGCGAGCGCGCCCTCAAGGCCTGGCGCGGGCAGGCGGACCAGGTGCTCCGCGCCGCCGCCCACACGCGCGGCGTCATCGAGGCCGCACGCCATCCCAAGCAGTAGGCGGCTAATTCTGTCATTCCCCGTTTTTGGGCTTGCGGGGCGGGCTCGCGGGCGCGTATACTGCGGGCATGTTCAACAAGACATTTACCGCAGTGGGGCTCGCAGCCCTGGTGGCCCCGGCGTTCTGCGCCGAGTGGATGACGGATTTCGAGGCGGCCAAGACCAAGGCCGCCGCGGAGAACAAGGCGCTGCTCGTGGACTTCACGGGATCCGACTGGTGCGGCTACTGCATCATGCTCCGCCAGAACGTTTTTGACAAGCCGGAGTTCGACGCCTACGCCAAGGACAAGTTTGTCCTCGTGGAGGTGGACATCCCCCGCGCACAGGACAAGCTCTCCCCGGAGCAGATGAAGAAGAACCAGGAGCTCGCGGAACAGTACCGCGTCGGCGGGTTCCCCTCCGTCTTCGTCATGGCTCCCAAGGGTGAGGTCGTGGGCGGTTTCGTGGGCGGCGCCCGCGCGCTGGCGGACATCCAGCCCTCCCTGGACGAGGGCGCGGCCAACGTGAAGGCCCTGGACGAGGCCCGCAAGCTGGAGGGCGACCAGAAGCTGGAGGCCTACGGCAAGATCTACAAGAGCCTCAAGGACGGCGTGAACGCCGCCGCCACCCACCTGGTGGATGAAATCATCCAGAACGACCCGCAGGACAAGTGCGGGCTGCGCCACGGCAAGGACGTGGAGAACCAGCTGCGGGAAATCTCCCAGAAGCTGGACAACGGCGGCGTGCCCCTGGGCGCGGACGCCGCGCTGGCGCTGGTGAAGGAGTACGAGGGCAAGGTGTTCCCGGAGAACAAGCTGGACCTCATCCAGATCAAGCTCAACGTGCTCATCCTGAAGTCCGAGACCGCAGAGGACCTGCAGAAGGCCAAGGACACCATCATGGAGGACCTGGGCAAGGTGGAGAACAACCCCAACATCGACCGCATCAAGGAGGGCATCAACCAGGTGTTCTCCCAGCCGGAGCGCCTCCTGCAGATGGCCAAGCAGCGCCGCGACCGCCTGGAGCAGATGAAGAAGGAGATGGAGCAGGCCAAGAAGCCCGCCGGGGAGCAGCCCGCTCCCGCCCCGGAGGCCGAGGCTCCCAAGGCCTGACCTTTCCGCACATTTCCCCTTAATCAGGAACCGCCCGCCAACCCGGGCGGTTCCTTTGTTTCATGTGTGGCGCAATGATTGGGGGCAACGGGCGTGGGTGGTAGGCGGGCGTTGGCGTGAATCCACACCACCATTCGGCGGCGTTCCGTGGTGAGACGTATCGGGCGTGGTCAACCCCACGGCCCTGCCGTGGGCTAAAAAATGTTGAGCCTCCTAGGA
>JAUNNT010000048.1:13984-20782 GCA_030531305.1 Akkermansia sp. | reverse complement strand
AATTTACGATTTACAATTTGTAAAAGTTCGGCGCGCTCCGCGCGCGGGCTGCCGACGTTTTTTGAGCTTGACTACGCGCGCGCGTGGGGGGATAATGCAGTATCGCATTATCCCTTTATGAAACCTACATCACCTTGCGTTAGTTTGTTGTTGTCACTCCTTGCGACCGTGGCGGGAATCACCACGGCCAGTGCGTCGGAGACGTATTCCGCGGACGGCGTGAACCTGGAGAACATCCTGGAATCCACGCGGTTCTACGACACGGACAAGGGTCTGTACTGGGAAGTGGAAGGCCAGCCGTACCGCGGTGCACAGGAGCTGTACAAGAAAACCATGAGTTTCGAGTTTTTGGGTGAGCTGCAGTCCCGCATCCAGGGTACGGCGTTCTTGCCGAGCGCGTTCGACAACCTGGTGCACGACGGCAACTCTTGCTGGTACTGCGTGGGCGCCAACATCCTCCAGTACTGGGAGTCGTACTACGGCGTGTTCTACAAGGGGGAGGCCCCCCTGCCCTACGGCTACACATACAAAACAGACTACCTGACCACGCTGGCGGGCACGCAGAGCCTGGACCTGCACATGTTCTTCTACGACAACTGGACGCAGGAGGACCGGAGCGGCTACGCTGCCGGCGGCGACGCGGAAATGGCGGTGGTGTGGTACCTGGCCACGGGCGAGAACATCAGGGAGGACTGGGCCAGGTATTCCCAGCTGGTAGACGGCGCGGCGGATGCCGGCTTCTTCTCCGAGTACTTCACCGAGAACGCGGCTTCCCGCGAGGCATACTACGTCGGGGTGGACGCATCCGACCTCATCTCGGCCACGGACTTCATGCGCGAGGCGTTCGGGCTGGACCGCGACGGCAACCAGGCGACCTACGGGCAGATTGCCTACCTGGGCATCCAGAACAAGCTCAACCAGGGTCACGCGCTGACGTGCTACGGGTTCAGCACGGGAGCGGACGGACAGCTGGAATCACTGTACCTGACAAACTCCGACGACAAGGAGTACAAGGTGCTCCAGGTGTACGTGGGACTGGACGAGCGTGGCTACCTGCACCTGTACGAGGATGCGGCGCACACCAAGGGCTGGGTGCTGTTCGGCAGCGAGTGGGACATCTGCGACATCACCTACATCAACACGCCCACCGTGTTGAAAGAGATGTACAACGAGTACACGAACGCGCCCCTGACGTGGACGGGCGCACAGAGCACGTGGAGCAGCACGGATGCCGCCAAAGCCACCACGGAGAAGCTGCCGGGCGCAGACTCCGGCTGGCAGGTGTACGCCATCGACGACTACTACGCCAGCTACTACCAAGACGGGCGCGAGGTGGCGTTCAACGACTTGGCCATCCAGAAGAACGTCAACCTCAAGGGCGCGCTGAGCACACCCGCGCTGCACCTGGACAACAACGCGGGCGACTACACCTTCACCGGCGCCACCGGGGCATCGCTCCAGGCAGACGCCATCATCAAGCAGGGCGCGGGCAGGGCCGCGTTCACCAAGGCGACCCTGAATGCGGAAACCGTGAGCGTAGGCATGGGCACGCTCAGCCTGGGCGCCAACGCCCCGCTCACCGCGCAAAGCGGCGTGGTGGACAACCTGGGCACGCTGGAGCTCGCCGCGAGCGGCAAGGCCACGTTCAGCAAGGGGCTGACCATCCGCAACAGCGGCACGCTGGCAGTCATGGGCAGCGCCGCGCTCACCACCACGCTCACGCTGGAGGAGGGCTCCTCCCTGTTCTTCAACCTGGGCGGCGGGAACACCGGCAGCCCGCTGCTGACGCTGACCGGCAACCTGAACGTGCTGGGCGACTGCTCTCTGACGCTGAACGAAAAGGCGCTGACCAGCGGGCAGAGCTACATCTTGATGAACGTGAGCGGCAGCGTGACGGACTGGAACGACATCACCACCAACTGCGGCGTGCTGACGCTGAGCGGCAAGCAGCTCATCCTGGACTACACGGGGGCGGACAAGCTGACGTGGACAGGCGGCAACGGCAAGTGGAGCAAGGCCCTGTGGGACGGAGGCTCCGCGGACAGCACGGGTGCGGATGTCACCTTCTCGCGGACGGGAACCACCACCATCACCGTTGAGGGCACCGTATCCCCGCACAGCATGGCCTTCACCCAGGGCACATACACCCTGGCGGCGGGCACAGGCGCCGCATTCAGCGGCTGCCGCACCATCACGCTGGGCAGCGGGGCGAACGTCACATCCAACGTTGACCTTGCAGGCGCGAATGTCAGCCTGGGCGGCAATTCCAAGCTCACCATGAGCCTGCAGTCCGCCAGCGGCACGCTGGGCGGACTGGAGATGGCGGAGGGCTCCACCCTGACGCTGGGCGGCAGCACGCGCTACACCGTGAAGAAGGCGGGCGCGCTCAACGGCACCATCCAGCTGAACGACACGGCCGTCCTGCAGCTGCAAGCGGCCACGGAAACCGAGCTGTACGGCGCAATCAAGGGCAACGCCAACACGCAGCTCGCCCTCACCAACTCGTCCACCGCGGATGATGTCACCTACTACATGGGCGAGGACCCCGCAGGCTTCCAAGGCACCATAGCGGTGGGAACGGACAAGGAGACGCACCGCACCACAAGAGCGGCGTGCTCAGCCTGAGCGGCAACGGCAGCGTCACGGGCACGGTCAACGGCACGGGCACGCTCACCATTGAGCGCAACGCCAACTACCAGCTGGCACCCGGCGGCACCGCAGCGTTCGGGTCGGACATCCTGCTGAACGTGGAGGGCACGGCGCTCATCGGCACGGCGGAAACTCCCATCACGGCAGGGCTGCCGAAAAAGGTGACGGTCTCCGGCAGCCTGTCCACCTACTTCAAGTCGACCAGTGGAGTCAAACCCCTGGAGCTGAGCGAGCTGACACTGCAAGACGGCGGCAGCTACACGCTCGTCCACACGGTGCGCGATCTCTACAGCTCCCACACCATTGACAAGCTGGCGGTGGACAACGGCGGCAGACTGACCAACTCCATCATGGACGTGGAAAAGGAAACCGGCGGCATGATATACAAGCACGATATCATCGTCAACACCCTCTCTGGCAGCGGCACGCTTGATTTGGAGACATCCTCGGATGTCTACGTGACCAAGCTCATCATCAAGGACACGGCATCCGGCGGGTACGGCGGCGACATCGTCATCCACACCCCGCACTACAACAAGATGGTCTACTACCCGAACTACGACCATGGGCAGGTGGTGGAGATGCAGTCCGGCACCGTCAACGGCGTGGTGCGCCTGGAGGCGCACGGCATGGTGAGCGACAGCACGGTGTCGCAGTTCCCCCTGACGCCGTACGGCCTGGCCGGGTTCGGCGTGGGCGGCGACATCACCGTGAAGGGGCTGGACGACACGGAATCATCCAAGACCACCTACCTGTACAGCGGCAGCTACCAGGCAGCCGTGGCCACCAAGGACCAGAGCCGCGCGTTCGCCAACAACATCGCGCCGGATAAGCACACGCTGACCATCAATGCGGCGGAGGACTACGAGTTCCGCGGCCAGGTGTTCGCCTGGCTGAGCCTCGTGAAGCAGGGCCGCGGCACGCAGACGTTCAGCGGCGACACTTCGTTGTTCGAGGGCGGGCTGCGCGTGGATGCGGGCGAGCTGGTGTTTGAGAAGGCCATCTACTCTGCGGAAAGCGTGACGCTCAACGGCGGCACGCTGCGGCTGCACGGCGGCAAGCTGGCGGGGCTGGGCGGCAGCGGCGGCACGCTGGCGCTGGAAGCGGGCGACTACGACATCGACCTCACCGGGTCCACCGGCAGCTATGCGGTGAGGCTCAACGGTACCACAGCCCACGTAACAGCCTCCGGCGCGTTCGGCGGCTCCATCGCCACCACCGGCACCAGCGGCATCACCGTGGACAGCAGCAAGAAGCTCGCGCTGCAAAGCGCCATCTCCAACAGCGGCACCCTCACCCTGAAGGGAACCATCGATGTCTCCAACCTGGCAATTGTCAAGAACGACGACACGCATGTGGACACCACCGGGAAGATGGGCGACAGCGGGTTTGCCAAGAAGGCGGGCATCGCCGTCACCGTGGTGAACGGCGGCACCACCGTTGACAACGGGGCCACCATCACCCACAAGGACTGGCAGGGCGGCAGCATCACGCTCAACCGTGACGGCAAGGCGGGAACCGGCGGCGAGGTGGACTACACCACCTACCTGCTGACCGGGACGGACACGGCGGGCGTGAGCGCCATCTCCAGGGCTGCGGACGGCAAGCTGAAGAGCATCCAGATGGAGGGCGGCACGCTGACGGTTGACGCGGCGAGCGGCCTGGTGGGCGCCACGGGCGGCCTGCTCAACGTGACGGCGGCTGGCACGCTGGATGCCGCGCTGAGCGGCACGGCTGCGCTGGCCACCAACGCCAACGTGAGCATCATCCGCGACAACACCCACACCGGCACCACCACCGTGAAAGGCGGCACACTGCATATCGGCAACAAAGCCGCGCTCGGCACGGGCAAGGTCACGCTCTCCGGCGGCACGCTGGAGATTGCCGCCAACGGCTTCGCCAACGCCATCTCGGCCGCCAACACCAGCGGCATAACCGTCACCTCCGGCAACGCCCTTACCCTGCAGAAGGCCATCGACAACACGGGCACGCTCACCATCAAGGGCAAGATCGACGCATCCGCACTGGCCATCACCGGGGGAGGCACCACGCATGTGGACGTCAACGACCAGACCGGGGCCAGCGGCTTCACCAAGACCTTTGCGGCCAGCGTCACCGTCGTGAACGGCGGCACCACGGTCGGCAAGGACGCCACCGTCGTCCACAACGGTTTGACCCTGACGCTGGGGTCGGACGGCAAGGCGACCACGGGCGAGAACACGGTGGACTACTCCACCTACCTGCTGACGGGGACGGACACGGCGAGCGTGAGCGCCATCACCAGGAAGGCGGGCAACAAGCTGAAAGCCATCCAGGTGGAGGGCGGCAAGCTGACGGTTGACGCTGCGAGCGACCTGATAAGCGCCACGGGCGGCACGCTGGACATCACCACCACCGGGACGGTGGGCGGCACCGCCAGGGACACGGACATCACCGCCACGGCGGGCACGCTGAACACCGCGCTGAGCGGCAGCTCTGCTATCACCGCCAAGGGCAACGTCACCATCAACCGCGCCAACACCCACACCGGGAACACCGCGGTCATCAGCGGCAAGCTGCACATCGGCAACAAGGCCGCGCTCGGCACGGGCAAGGTGACGCTCACAAGCGGCACGCTGGAGATTGCCGACAACGGCTTCGCCAACACCGTCACCGCGGGCGGCGACAGCGCCATCACCGTGGCGGGCGGCAGCACGCTGGCCCTGAAGAGCGCCATTGCCAACACGGGCACGCTCACGCTCAAGGGTGCGCTCGACGCCTCCGCCCTCAAGCTTGAGAAGGGAGCCGTGACCCATGTGGACATCAATGGCAAGACCGGGAACAGCGGGTTCGAGCAGAGCGGCGGATACTCCGTCACCATCGTGGACGGCGGCAAGACCGTCAACAACGGCACCACCATCACCCACAGCGGGCTGACGAGCGGCACGCTCACACTGGGCGCGGACGGCAAGGCCACGGCCGGCGGCGCAATTGACCTTAGTGCCTACCTGCTGGCTGGCAGGAGCGACACGGCAAGCGTGTCGGCCATCAACAAGCAGGCGGGCAGCAAGCTGAAAGCCATCAACCTGCAGGAGGGCACGCTCGTTGTGGATGCTGCCACGGACAAGCTGCACGCCACGGGCGGCAAGATTGAAATCACCAAGGCCGTGAACGTGGGCGGCAGCATCACCGGGGCAACCGTCACCGCATCCGCAGGCACGATTGCCGCCACCATCGGCGGTTCCGCCAACCTGGTGGTGAACAAGGGTTCCAAGGTGACGGTCAGCGGCAGCAACAGCTACACCGGGGGCACGGGAGTGTACGATGAGGGCGTGCTGCGCGTGACCAACGCGAAAGCCTTGGGCAACGGGAATGTACTCCTCTCCTGCGGCACGCTGGAGATAGCCGCCAACGGGGTGGCAAACAAGCTCACCACCTCCTGCTCCGGCAGCGTGGTGAGCGTGGAGAAAGGCTTCACGCTCACCCTCAACCAGGCCATTGAAAACCAGGGCACGGTCACGCTCAAGGGCGCGATCGACGCCTCCGCGCTCAAACTCACCCACGACGGCGTGACGCACATCGATGTCAACGGCAACACCGGGGACAGCGGCTTCACCAAGACCGGCGGCGCCAGCGTGACCATTGTGTCCGGCGGCACCACCAAGGACGGCGGTACCACCATCACCCACAAGGGCTTGGCCGCGGGCGAGACCCTGGTGCTCGGCTCCAACGGCAAGGCGGTCTCCGGCGGCACGGTGGACTACACCTCCTACCTGCTGACCGGGTCGGCTTCGGCAGGCATGGAAGCCATCACGAAGATGGCTGGCAAGAAGCTGCAGCGCATCGATATGCAGGGCGGACGGCTGGACATTGCTGCGGCCAAGGGCGCCACCCTGGCCAAGGGGATTACGCTCGACATGGATGGCGGCACGGTATCGGGTCTCCTGATTGTCGGCACCGGCTCCACGCTCAAATACAGCGGCGGCAGCTTCACCATCGCTCCGGAGCTGAAGGGCGGCACGCTGGACATGGGGGCCATGTCCTCCATCACCGTCACGGGCAGCAAGGCCTCCGTCACCCTCGGCAAGCAGAACGTGAGCGTCACCGCCAAGGGCACCATCCTGACGGGCGACGACCTGGATGTGAAGGGCGGCACCGTGACCCTCACCG
>JAUNNT010000048.1:3532-13884 GCA_030531305.1 Akkermansia sp. | reverse complement strand
ACCATCCTGACGGGCGACGACCTGGATGTGAAGGGCGGCACCGTGACCCTCACCGCGCTGGACGGCTACAAGGGCGACCTGGTGGCGGAGGGCGGCTCCACGCTCAAGATTTCCACGGGGAAACTGGTCGTGGACAACGACATCATCGTGAAGGGTTCCGCCGTGCTCAACAACGGCTCCACGCACAGCGGCGACATCACCGTGAACGGCGACCTGCTCAAGGGATCCACCGTCAAGCTGATTGACAAGGGGCAGCTCGTCACGCTCAACGGCGGCGCCGTGGCCGGCACCATCAGCGGCATAGGCCGCGTGAATATCGACGGCAGCGTGGACATCACGCAGGGCAAGCTCACCGCGGAGCAGGTGTACCTCAACGGCACGCTCACCCACACCAAGGGATGGACGCTGACCAAGGGGCAGACGCTCACGCTGGGCGGCGGCAAGATGGCGGGCAACCTGATTGTGGCCACGGGTTCCGTGCTGGACTACAACGGCTACACGCTGGCCAGCGCACCGGAACTCAAGGGCGGCACGCTGGACATGGGGGCCATGTCCTCCATCACCGTCACGGGCAGCAAGGCCGCCGTCACCCTCGGCAAGCACAACGTGAACGTCACCTCCAAGGGCACCATCCTGACGGGCGACGACCTGGATGTGAAGGGCGGCACGGTCACCCTCAATGACCTGCAGGGCTACAAGGGCGACCTGGTGGCTGAAGGCGGTTCCACGCTCAAGATCTCCACGGGTAAACTGGTCGTGGACAACGACATCATCGTGAAGGGCTCCGCGTCCGTGACCAATGGCTCCACGCACAGCGGCGACATCACCGTGAACGGCGACCTGCTCAAGGGCTCCACCGTCAAGCTGATTGACAAGGGGCAGCTCGTCACGCTCAACAGCGGCGCCGTGGCCGGCACCATCAGCGGCATCGGCCGCGTAAATATCGAGGGCGCAGTGGACTTCTCCCAGGGTAAGCTCACCGCGGAGCAAATCTTCGTGAACTCCGGCGGACGCCTGGCCAACACCAAGGCCTGGGCCCTGGCCAAGGGGCAGACGCTCGCCTTCGCGGGCGGCAGCATGGAGGTTGGCGCCAAGGGGCTCTCCACGGCGGCGGGCAGCACGCTGAGCCTGCAGCAGGCCGGCACGCTGAACGGCTCGCTCACGCTGGGCGGCGGGGAGCTGGTGTACTACGGCGGCAACTCACCGCTGACGGTCACGGGCACGCTCACGCTTTCCAAGGCCACCACGCTGACAATGACCGGAGACCTGGTGAAGGGCAAAACCTACACGCTCTTCAAGTGCAACGACATCGTGACGACCAAGACGTTCGACGCGGCAACGTTCTTCAACAACAAGGACGTGGTGGTGAATATGGAAGCCTCAGCCATCACCGTCACCTACAACGGCGCGACCATGCACACCACCCCCCCGAGCTCTCTGGTCCGCGAACCCGAACCGGAAGAGACGGAAGAGGCGGTCGGGGAGGACCTGCCCACGCGTAACGCGCTGATGGCCACCACCGCCCCCGCGGGCACACCCGCCATGGCCCACGAGGAGCTTCCCGTGGTGGAGGAAGCCTCGGTTGAAGCCGAGCGGCAAGGCACCGTGCTCATGGCCTCGGAACCGCAGCCGGAGCCGATGGCCGCCGTGGCGGATGCCCTGGTGCAGGCGGACTGGGGTGTGGTGAACGCGCAGCACGCTTTCATGGGCACGCTCAACGGTCGCCACCAAAGCCTGCGAGCCATCGGCACGGGACGCACGGCGGTGTGGGCGGACGCCATCGGCTCGCACACGCGCCAAAGCTCCGCGCACGGCCACGCGGGGGCTGACAGCACCCTGTACGGCGCCGCGTTCGGCGTGGAGTTCAACGCCGGGGAGCACGGGGCGGCGGGCGTGGCCATCGGCCACACCTGGGACCGCGTGGAAACCTTCGGCATGGGCCGCGTGAAGCAGGATACCCAGCATGCGGGCGCGTTCGGCCGCGCAAGGGTGTTCTCCCGCGGGGCCAACAGCCTGTGGCTGGAGGCCGCCGCCGGATACGGCAAGACGGAATCCCGCGACACGCTGGGGTACTCCCGCGAGCGCTGGACCCAGAACGCCGGCACGCTGACGGTACACGCCAACGACGTGATGTACATCAGCGAGACCACCGCGCTGAACTACTTCGGCGGGCTGGAGTACCTGGCCACCGACAGCGGGCGCATCGGCGGCGTGGGCACGGGCTCCGTGCAGAACCTGCGCGGTGAAATCGGCGCGGGCGTCACGCACGCCATCGGCCACGGCACCGTGTTTGCGGAGGCCGCCCTCACGGGCGATATGGTGCGCCACAACCCGTCGGTTGCCATCGGTGAGAAGTACCGCGGCGCGAACCCCGGCCGCATCGGCGCCAGCATCACCGTGGGCGGTGCCTACGCCATCACGGACCACTGGAGTGTGAACGCCTCCTACTCCTTCGAGGGCGTGAAGCACAACAACAGCCACAACGCCAACGTGGGCGCCACCTTCCGATTCTGACGGCTGCGCCACCCGCACACTCTCAACGCCCGGACATGCCACGCGTGTCCGGGCGTTTTGCTATTGCAACGCGCGCTTGAGAGCGCACACGTCATGCACGCGGTGGATGTCCGCGCCGTGGGCGGCGGCCAGCAGGGTGGCGGCCACCGTGGACTGCGGGTCGGAAGGATTGCCGAAATAGTCTTTCAGAAAGCGTTTGCGGGAGAGGGCGCTCATGAGCGGCAGGTTGCAGACGCGCAACTCTTCCAGATGCTCCAGCAGCTGCATGTTGTGGGCGGCGGTCTTGCCGAAGCCGAAGCCGGGGTCCAGGCAGATGCGCTGCGGGTCGATTCCCACACGCTCTGCGGCTTGCACGCGCTCCTCAAAGAAGGCGCGCACCTGCGCCACCACGTCGGAGTACTGCGGGTTGTCCTGCATGGTGGCGGGTTCACCCTGCATGTGCATGAGGACGATGCCGCAGTTGCGCTGCGAGCACAGCTCCAGCATGCCGGGGGCGCGCAGGCCGGTGATGTCGTTCACGATGTCCGCGCCGGCATCCAGCGCGGCGCGGGCCACTTCCGCATGGCGGGTGTCGATGGACAGGCGGATGCGGGGCAGCTCGCGGCGGATGGCGCGCAGCACGGGCAGCACGCGCGCGGCTTCCTCTGCGGACGGCACCTCCTGCGCGCCGGGGCGCGTGGACTCGCCGCCCACGTCGATGACATCGGTCCCCTGCTCTGCCAGCGCCACGGCGTGTGCGAGCGCGGCGGCGGGGTCGGCATGCGCGCCGCCGTCGGAGAATGAATCGGGGGTGACGTTTAGGATACCCATGACGGCCCCGCGCTGCGGGAGTTCCCAGGGCGAGCCGCCCGTCTGCCAGATGCGTGCCATAAGGTGTTAGAAGCGGTAGAGGCCCATATCCTGATAGGCGTTTTGGAGTTCATGCATCATGCGCATGGTGAGCATGTGGCCCGGTTTGGCGCCGTACAAGCGCATCAGCAGGCGGTGAAAAAGATCCGGCTTGTACACCTCTCGGATGGAGACGATATCCTCAATGGGCTTGCCGTAGCGTTCCGCGAACAACCGCAACAGCGTGCGGAACAGGTCCGCCGAACCCACCTGCGCGTAGTAGTGGCGCGCCGTGCCGTCCTGGAATTTGACGTAGGCTATGCGCCAGCTCGGCTTCTCTCCCGGCTTGCGGTAGGGCTTTTCCTCCGCCGGGGCATCGGGGAAGGAAAACACGTTGCCGTCCGTGTACACGCCGTTCATGTGTTTCAGTGATTGAAGCATGGCGGGGTCTCCCTCTGCGAGGTCGCTCATCTCCACGATTCCGGTCTGCAGCGTATCCGCCAAGTTTTCCACGAGGCTGCGGTAGGTGGCGCTGGTATCCGCGAAGGCGCAGCACAACACGTAGGCCCCGTAGTCCCCTTTCCCTCGGCCGCCCATGAAATTGAACAGCAGGTCCTGCTTCCCCATGTTGCGGAAGCACACGTTAGACACGTACAGACGCACTCTCCTGCCACTCTCCATGCCTTCTCTCTTACCCCATGCCGCAGGCGGTGTCAATGAGAATCGCCTAACAATTAGACAGGGCGGGTCAATCCAGCAGGGCCTGCTCCAGGGCTTCCACGGAGCCGTATACGGGCAGCCCGCTCTCCATGAGGTCGCGCACCTTGGAATAGCCCCAGGCCACAAGCACGCACGGGCATTGAGCGTTGCGCGCGGTGCGGGCGTCGTACATGGAATCGCCCACCAGGGTGATATCCGCGGCGGAGACGCCCCACAGGCCGGCGATATGGTGGACGGCGGCGGGATCCGGCTTGCGCGGGAACTCGCCCGTGAAACCCTGGATGGGGTTGAAGGGGATGGTGGGGAAAAGCGTTTGCACCATGGGAAGGGTGACATCGTGCGGCTTGTTGGAGAGCACGGCCATCTTGGCTCCCTCCGCAGCCAGGCGGTGCAGCAAAATGGAGAGGCCGGGGTACACGCGGGTCATGGCGCCCTGCCAGCAGTTGGGGTATTCCTTGCGGAAGCCGTTGTGCACAGCCTCCAGCAGGTCGGCGGGGGCATCCGCGGCATCGGCGTATCCAATGGCGGCGGCGCAAAGGTTGGCGGCGCCGCGGCCGATCATGAGGCGCACCTCGTGCTGCGGGTGGGTGGGCAGGCCGAGCTTCTCCAGCGAGCGGTTGAGCGCCTGCGCAATGCCCGGCAGGGAGTGCACCAGCGTGCCGTCCAAATCAAAGACCAGGTGGCGTTTCATCAGTGTATGAAGCCGCGTTCGGACGTTTGCAGGAAGTCCACCAGGTGGCGCACGTGGGGATTGTTGCCGTACTGCTCGTCGGCGTTGACGATGGCCAGCTCCTCCTGAAGGTTGCCGCCCTTGTTGAGGAAGAGTTTCCTGTAGGCGAACTTGAGGGCGCGGATATCCTCATCCGAGAATCCGCGGCGCTGGAGACCGATGGTGTTGATGGCGCGCACCACGGCGGGGGAGCCCTCGATGATGGTGTAGGGCGGCACGTCCATGGGCACGCGTGCGCACCCGCCCACCATGGCGTGAGCGCCCACGCGCACGAACTGGTGCAGCGCGGCGAAACCGCTCACAATCGCCCAGTCGCCGATGTGGCAGTGCCCGGCGATTCCGGCGTAGCCGGAGATGATGCAGTGGTCGCCCACCACGCACTCGTGGCCGCAGTGGCTGTTGATGAGGAAATTGTTGTGGGAGCCAATAACCGTCTTGGTCTCCGGGGTGGTGGAGCGGTTGATGTTGCAGTTCTCGCGGAAGGTGTTGTGGTCGCCCACCTCCAGGTAGGTGGGCTCGCCCTTGTACTTGAGGTCCTGCGACTGCAGGCCGATCACCGCGAACGGGTAGAACACGTTGCCCTCACCGAAGGTGGAGGGGCCGCCCAGCACCACGTGGCTGTGCAGGACGCACCCGCGCCCCAGGCGCACATGCGGCCCCACCACGCAGTAGGGCCCCACCTTCACGTCCTCCGCCAGCTCCGCACTGGGGTCGATGATTGCCGTGGGATGAATCTCTGCCATGCGCGTATTCTACGCCCCGTGCCGTGTGGAATCAAGGAAAAAAAGGATGCTTCAGGGCGGCGGCTGTCAAACGCGGGACTGGCGGGAAGCGCCGTAGGATAATACAATGCCGCGCCGCGCCTCCGGCCGGGAGAAAACCGTTTCTGAATGATGCGGAGACCTACAGTATCCCTAATGCTTATATAGTTTGTTAGCCGAGATTTCGTGATGAAATCAAGGGTTCCGTGCTTTCAGTTGATGTTTCGATTCTCTTTGCTATAGTTTTGTTGTGCGCGGTTTCCGCCACAGTATCAACCGTTAGCGGGTCTGCGCATCTCCTACAGCATTAGGGAAACTTAAAGCTAACAGTAATATGGAAGACCAAACTGCAAAAGAATTGTTGGAAGAGCTGCCGCTCACCGCTGTCGATGCAGCACGCATCGTTTTGGAAACCACAGAAATGCTGTCCCCCCGCACATCGGGTCTGGACCGCATGGGGGCACTGCAGCTATTGCGGCGCGTCATGCGCCTGGGCGCCACGGCCTTGAGCCATGAGGAAAACACCGTCAGCTTTGCGCAGGCGGGGTGGGAGAGCATCGCGGCACGCGCGGGGCGGCGCCCCACCACGCGGCGCGACCTGCGGCACTACATGCGCCGTTTCCTGCGGTACAAGGGTGTGGCGGAGCGGCCGCTGCGCGACATGAGCACCAAGGAGTGCACCAAGCTGCTGCAGGAGACCTGCGGGAGCTGCGCGAGCACGTACCGCAAGGGGCGGATGATCCTGCACAGCATCTTTGAGTACGGCATCCGCCAGGAATGGTGCGATTCCAACCCCGTGGCGCGCATCAAGGCTCCCGCGGAGGAGGAGAAGACCATCCAGCCGCTCACGCTGGAGGAGGTGAGGCGCCTGGAGGAGACCGCGCAGAAGCCGGAGCACCGCGCCATGCGCCTTTCCCTCAAGCTCATGCTCTATTGCGGCGTGAGGCCCACCGAGGTGTCGCGCCTGCAGCCGGAGAAGGACATCGACTGGCAAGGGCGGGAGCTCATTATCAGGCCGCAGACGAGCAAGACGGGCGGCGGGCGCGTGATACCGCTGCGCAAAGTGGCGCGGCTGGGGGAGCAGGACCGCCTGATACCGGGCAACTGGCTGAAGCGGTGGCGGCAGCTGCGGCAGGAGGCGGGATTCACGGACTGGCGGGCGGACGCGTGCCGGCACACGTTTGCGAGCTACCATGCGCGACATTTCCGCAACCTGCCCGCGCTGCAATTGGAGATGGGGCATTCGGACTCCAGCCTGCTGCAGACGCGCTACGTGACGGCATTCCTAGACAACCGCGCGGACAGCTTCTGGAAGTAGCACCGCCTACTGCACGAATTTGACGGAGCGCACGCAGTCCTCGCCCAGCTCGGCGTTGAGGGCCTGGATGAGCTTTGGCTTGATACGGTTGAGCTCAAAGCGCACGATGGGGTGGTTCACCCACACGCGCGCCGTGTGGCGGGAGACGGATTGCAGCTCAGTGCACGTGGCGAGGGAATCCCCCACCGCGCGCTTCCACACGCCGGCCAGGATTTCCGGCGCCACGGCCTCCTGGTCCAGGTGCAGGCCCTCCAGCACCTCGCCCAGCAGGGACTCCATGCCGCGCACGTTGACGGTCACGGAAAGCTGCGGGGCCGCGCCGTAGAAATCCGCCAGCGCCTGGTCCCGCGCGCCCTGGGCGGAGCTGCGCACGCGCTCGGCGCGCTGGGAGCCGTCCTCCATCTCCACCAAGCGGTAGCGCAGCGCGTTGCGCCCGCGCCTAGAGGCGCGGACGGGTGCCTTGACTTTCAATTTGCGAGGGGCTGCCATGGAAAAAATGCAACCCGGTGGATACGCCGCCGGGTTGCATGGGTTGAAGAAAATTCAGGCGGGGCGCTTACTCGCCGTCGTCGCCGATGGCCTGCACGGGGCAGCCCTCCAGGGCCTCGCGGCAAAGGGCCACCTCTGCATCCGTCTCCGGCTGGCGGCACACGTAGGACACGCCCTCGTCGTCGTCGCGCTTGTAGAAATCGGGTGCGGTCTCGCGGCACAGGTCGCAGTCGATGCAGTTGCTGTCCACATAAAACTTGCCGGGCACATTCTTCTCGTTCTTTTCGTCTACTTCAGCCATTTTGGTGTGATATCAGGTTGGAAGCCCCCTTTTACTCCCCTTTTTGCCGAAATGCAATCTTTTTTATTGCCAGCGGGGGTATTTCGCGGCACAATAGGAGCATGCCGGATACTGAAACAGAAGACACGCCGTACGTTTCCCGCACGCAGCAGAGGAAGATTGATTTCATGAACCACCTGGGCCGTGGCGCCGGGTTTGTGGTGCTCCTGCTGGCAGCGGCATTCGTGGCGTGGTTTGCGTTCAACGTGCCGGGGCATCCGTGGCGGCAGAACGATGCCAAGCTGCCGTGGCAAGGCGAGGGCGTGATCGTGGAGGAGGCGCAGGTTCAGTGGAACTCCACCAAGGGCGACGAGCGACTGGAGCTGCGCGCCCTGCTCTACCCCACGGTGCATATCAAGCTGGGCAACTGCACCGGCAGCGGCTACCTGCACGCCGTCTTCAGGGATCCTGCGGGTCACCAGGTGGGCAACATCTGCCGCGTCCCGTACCGCGACGGCCAATTCATCGAGACCAACGAGCTGACCGTCCAGGCATCCGGCAAGGAAGCCACCTGCTACATTGAGACGGGCATCCAGGACAAGGACACGTACGTGCTGCACAAGATGAACGTGGACGAGCCGCTGTGGCGCGTGGAGATTCGCAACGAGCCGAACGGCAAGTACGAGCAGGAGGTGCTGGGGCACAAGAGCATCCCGGCGGTGGACTTTCCCGGCTTATGAGCGGTGAAGCGGCAGCCGCCCCCGTATGCGCGCAGGAGCGAAGCAAGCGGCGGCTTTCCCTGGATTGGCTGTGGGCGCTGCTGGGAGGCGCGTTCATGGCGCTGGCGTACCCGCCGTATGACATCGGGAGCCTGGTGTGGGTGGGGCTGCTGCCTCTGCTCACGGTGCTGTGGTGCAGGCGCGCGGGATTCTGGCGAGGTTTCCGGCTGGGATGGCTGTACGGCATGGGCTGGTACAGCGTGAGCTTTTGGTGGATTCACAACGTGGGCGAGGTGTGGGGCATCCCCCTGCCCGTGTTCCTGGGCACGGCGTTCCTGCCGCTCATGGCGGTGTACTCCTGCCTGCCCGCGCTTTGGGGCGGCGTGGCCAACACGTGGCTGCGCCCCTGCTCCGCCGAGCCGCCGCAGGTGGACGGCCTGCCGCAGGATGAGCGCAGGAATGCCTGGGGCGAGTGGGCTTCCCGCGACACCCTTTGCACGCTGCGGTGCGCGCTGGGGCTGGGTGCGCTTTGGGTGTGCATCGAGTGGCTGCGCGCGAGCGGCACGCTGGGCTTCAGCTGGTGCAGTCTGGGCACCGCGCTGTACGATGGCCTCTCCATGGTGCAGTGGGCGGAGTTTGTGGGCACGAGCGCGCTGGCGTTCATCCCGGTGTTCACGTCTGTGGTGCTGTGGTGCGCGCTGCGGCGCGCGGTGCTGCACTTCAAGGGCTGCGGGGTGGGTTGCCGCCCGTGGGATTTCTACGGAGCGGTGGTGGTGCTGATGGTGCTTTTCTCCGGCGGGCTGTACCTTTCCCGCCAGTATTCGCCGCAGGTGATGATGCAGCGGCCGGAGGTGCTGCAACTGCCCGTGGCCGCCGTGCAAATCAACCTGGACCAGAACGAGCGCATGGCGGACGGCAGCGTGCAGCCCCACCTCTACGGCGTGTACCTGCGCGCCACCAAGTGCGCCTTCGACCAGATTCAGAAAGACACCATGCAGCGCGCCGTGGAGCACCCCGATTTGGCGTTCACCCAGCAGCTGCCCGTGTGGGTGGTGTGGCCGGAGAGCGCGCTGGGATGCCCCTTCCTGCGGGATGCGGACACGCGCGACATCATCCCCGACCGCTACACGCAGGAGGTGCTGATGGGCGGGGACGGCCTGCCCAAGGTGCGCCAGCTGGTGCGCGAGATGGGCGGGCAGGATTTCGTGCTCTTCACCGGGGTGGACGAATACCTTTGCCGCACCGCGGATGACGGCACGCTCGCACCCGCGGGCATGCTCAACTCCATGGCCGTGATGCCCGGCGGGCAGGAATCCGCCCTCACCGCCTCCAAGCAGCACCTCATGCCCTTCGGCGAGTACATCCCGCTCGTGGATTCCATCGGCTGGATCGGAAAAGCCTTCTCCGCCATCACCGGCACCCAGGTGGGCGACGGCATCATCCCCGGCGAGGGCTGCGAGCCCCTGCGCGTCCCCGTGCCGGGAACGGACGAGACGGTGGATGCCATCCCCGCCATCTGCTATGAGGACACCGTCTCCCCTCAGGTGGCCAAGTTCGTGCGCCCCGGCCCGCAGGTCATCGTCAACGGCAGCAACGACGCCTGGTTCCGCGAGTCCGCCTGCGGCGAGCAGCAGGCCCGTGCCGCCGCCTTCCGCTGCATTGAGCTGCGCCGCCCCATGGTGCGCGCCGCCAACATGGGCGTCACCTGCGCCATCGCACCCAACGGCGCGTTCATCCACGCCCTGCGCAAGGCGGACGGCGATCCGCACCTGGACGGCTTCAGCTACGCCGTGCTGCCCGTGGACCGCGAAGCCGGAGTGACGCTGTATGCGGCGTGGGGAGACTGGGCGGTTCTGCTGTGCCTGCTGCTGGCGCTGGCAACAAGCGCGCCTGCATGGAAACGAGCCTCATTGGCTACGGACAAGGGAGGGAATTAGGATTAAGATTAGGATTAGGAACGCTCTTCACGCAGCGTGGAAATTTCCACACACAA
>JAUNNT010000048.1:0-3522 GCA_030531305.1 Akkermansia sp. | reverse complement strand
ATCTTAATCCTAATCTTAATCCCTACTTGCCAATCTTCTCGCGGAAGTACGCAATGGTGCGGTCCAGGCCCTCGCGCAGCGGGATGGTGGGCGCCCAGCCCAGCTCCTTGCCCGCCAGCGTGATGTCGGGGCGGCGCTGCGTCGGGTCGTCGGACGGCAGCGGGCGGGTCACCAGCTTGCTCTGCGTGGGAATCTTCTCCAGCACAATCTCCGCGAGCTGGCGGATGGTGAACTCGCCGGGGTTGCCCAGGTTCACCGGGCCGGTGAAGCCCTGCTCGTTCTCCATCATGCGCACCATGCCCTCAATGAGGTCGTCCACATACTGGAAGGAGCGCGTCTGCTGGCCCTCGCCGTAGATGGTGATGTCCTCGCCGCGCAGGGCCTGGCAGATGAAGTTGGAGACCACGCGGCCGTCCTCCGGGTTCATCATGGGGCCGTAGGTGTTGAAGATGCGGATGACGCGGATGTCCACGCCCTCGTGGCGG
Source organism: Akkermansia sp. (assembly GCA_030531305.1). Taxonomy (GTDB): domain Bacteria; phylum Verrucomicrobiota; class Verrucomicrobiia; order Verrucomicrobiales; family Akkermansiaceae; genus Akkermansia. The sequence continues at coordinate 3,037 of JAUNNT010000048.1, read as the reverse complement.
TGGTAGTCGAACATGAGGCTCTCCGCGCAGCGCTTGCCCTCGTCGTAGCATGCGCGGATGCCGATGGGGTTCACGTTGCCGCGGTAGCCCTCCACCTGCGGGTGCACCTGGGGCTCGCCGTACACCTCGGATGTGGAGCTCTGCAGGATGCGCGCGCCGTTTTTCTTGGCCAGCTCCAGCATGTTGAGCACACCCAGCACACAGGTCTTGGTGGTGAAGATGGAGCGGTTGCCCTGGTAGAAGGGCGGGGATGCCGGGCACGCCAGGTTGTATATGCGGTCCAGCTTCTCCGGGCAGTCGTACGGCTCAATCACATCATGCTCCACAAAGGTGAAGCGCGGGTTGTTCATCAAGTCCTGCACGTTCTCCAGGGAGCCCGTGTAGTTGTTGTCCAGGCAAATCACGCGCTCGCCGTCCGCTATCAGGCGGTGGCACAGGTTGGAGCCCACAAAGCCGCTGCCTCCGGTGACCAGTATTGTCTTCATGCCCGTTATTCTACCGCCTTTCCCCGCACATTCAAGCACAATCCGAACAGGGTGGCGCGCCGGAGCGTCGCTTTTTGCTTGATGAAACATCTGTGGAGCGGTATAGTGGATAGGATATGAGAAAAACTTTTTCAACGATACTGGCGATGGTGTGCGGGGCGCTGGCCTGCGCAGGCGCGGCGGAAACCCAGGTGCACTGGGCCAAGGGCGTGAGCCAGCAGGGCGGGTGGTATGATTTCGACAAGACGTTCACCACCGACAGGGACATGTGCTGGGCCGCCGCCGCTTCCAACGTCATTGCCTGGTGGCAGGACCGCAACAAGGCGCTCACCTCCACCGCCGGAGCCCCCACCGGGGACGCCGTGTGGGCCACCTTCAAGCAATCCTTCAACAACATCAGCGGCGACCCCGTCGATGCCATGCAGTGGTACTTCGACGGCCAGTTCTCCGACAACACCATCCGCGCCAGCCTCACCGAGTACGGGAAGGACAAGGGCGGGTACTACGCGGACCTGCTGGAGGGCGAGCCGCAGTACAAGCTCAGCTCCATCATGGGGTTGCTGCAGTACGATTTCACGGACCCGCGGGTGTACACCTCCGTGCTGTGCGACCTTCTGGACCAGGGATACGGCATTGCCATGGGCATTGCAGGCACCCTGCCCGGCGGCACCCGCTACGGCCACGCCATCTCCCTCTGGGCCGCGGAGGTGAACCCGGATACCGGCATCCTCTCCAGGATTTGGATCACCGACCCCGATGACGTGGCGGGCACACAGCCCTTGGGGCTGGTGTCGCTCACCTGCTCGCTCAAGGGGGGCGACCCGAGCTCGCAGTACATCACCTTCGAGTCCGATTCCCTCACCGGCAGCGTGCAGCAATACCCCCTCAACGAGGCCGTGCTGGACCAGTTTTACGCCGTGGGCTCCAACATCACCTCCTGGCAGGCCCCCGCCGTTCCCGAACCCGCCACCGGCACCCTGGGTCTGCTTGCGCTTGCAGCCCTCGTGCGGAGAAAGAGGAAATAGGCGCCGTTTGCGCTTGCAGGGGCGGGGTTCATGGGATAGAATGAATCCGCCCTATGAAAAAGAAACACCCGCGAGGATTGACGTTTGAGGATTCCCTGAAGTACGAGGACCAGGAACTCGCCCGGTTCTTGTACAAGGATGCCGCGCCTGCAGAACAGGCGGAGATGAACCTCCGCTGGCGGAAGGAGCACCGTTATCCCTTGGTTCGGGAGGAACGCATAGACGAGCTTCTGGACATCTCCCCCGGCCGCAACTTTGACGAGGCCGCTTTCCAACGACTGGTGCAGGACGTGGAGGCCGCCGGCATCCACGTCCCCACGGACGAGGAATGCCGGGCCATGGACCCGCGCCCCCTCAACCGCCCCATGGCCATGCTGAAAGCGCTGATGAACGCCAAACAGGACGCCCTACTGGAGCGTTTGCTGCAAGCGGGGCTGGACTTGAACAAATCCATGTACGTCTTCACGGATGACGAATCATGGCCATTATCTGCAGCATGCACTCACCATGCGCGACTGGTTCCCCTTTTCCTGAAATACGGAGCAGACCCCAACGGCGATGGATATGAGAACGTTCCAGTTATCGATGCGGCGGTTGAGAATGATGTGGCATCCATCAACCTATTGCTGGATGCGGGTGCGGATCCCAACACCATCAGCAGCTGGTCGTTCAACCTTCTCGACCAGGCAATCGACCATGAAATGGACGAATTGGCGTACCGCCTGCTAGAAATGGGGGTGGATGCCAATGGCGGATACGACGTTTCCGAAGACGTGCCGCTAAACAGCGCCATCTTCCGCTACCATGTGGATTTTGTGGAGAAACTGTTGGATGCCGGGGCATCACCCTTTCTGGTATCCGCCAGCGACATATTCCAGAAAGATGATGGCATTACCCCTCTGTATTGGGCTGAGAAAGCTCTACGCTGGGCGACTGAACCGCAAGAAATCGAAAACGCGCAAATAATTCTGAATGCCATCTACAGGCGTTTCCCGGACATCGACCGCTTGGAGGTTCCCGATGTGTGGAATGAGGACAGCGAACAGAAGCACGCCTACATGAACGCGGCGCTGTGGAATGCGGCTGCATACGGCTTGCGTGCGGATGTGCAGGCCCTGCTGGAATACTGCGGAGCGGATGTCTCTGCCTGCAACAAGGCAGGCATTCCGGCATTGGCGGTGGCGGCGCAGCGCGGGCATGCTGCCGTGGTGTACGAATTGCTGAGCTACGGGGCGGACCCCGCCACAGCGACACCCATGCCCACGGCGCGCCAGGCGTTCACCGCGGAGGTGCGGCGGCTGTTGAAGGTGTTTGAGGGAGGATTGGCGGAGAAGAGCTGATTGGGGAACTATGAATGGTGGTAACGGGCGCATGAGAGGTGCAACCCTTGGTGCCCCGAACCACTCCGCCCCTGATGGGCGGAGTTATGGGGATTGACATGCGGAGGGGGACACCCCACAGGTTGACACCATGTGGCTACGCATAGGAGAACACCGCCCCCTGCCTGCGGCAGGGTGGGGTTCAATG
>JAUNNT010000097.1 GCA_030531305.1 Akkermansia sp. | reverse complement strand
GACAATTTACGATTGACAATTTGTAAATAGAGCGCGCGCAAGCGCGCGGGGATTTTTCAAGCCCGCCCGGCATCCCGCCTGGCGGGCTTCCCATATTCCGCGCCGCACGGCGCGCTGACTTTCAAAATCGACAATTGTAAATTGCTTGCCTCGGCGTAGCGGAACGCGGAGACGGGTCAATTGTAAATTCTCCCATGTCACGCGCTCGCGCGTGACATGGGCGCGCATTGGTGGTACAATGCCGCGCACCAACAGTTTTTTCCATGACAATCAAATCTGATTTCCTGGTAATCGGCAGCGGGGCCGCGGGGCTCAGCTTCGCCCTGCGCGCCGCGGAACACGGCAAGGTGGTGGTCCTCTGCAAGGACGACCCGCTGGTCTCCAGCTCCGCCAAGGCACAGGGCGGCATTGCAGCCGTGACCGACAAGAACGACACCTTCGACGAACACATAGCGGACACGCTGGACGCGGGCGCCGGGCTGTGCGACGAGAAGGCGGTGCGCACCATCGTGACGGAAGCGCCGGAGGCCATCCGCGAGCTGCTGTCGTGGGGCGTGGATTTCGACACGGAGAAGGACGGGGAGTTCGAGCTGGGGCGCGAGGGCGGCCACGGCAAGCGCCGCATCCTGCACGCCAAGGACACCACCGGGTTGGAAATCAGCACCAAGCTGCTGCGCTGCGCGCAGGCGCACCCCAACATCCAGCTGCTGGACCACCGCATCGCCATCGACCTCATCACCACGGCCAAGCTTGGCTGCGTGACGGAGGACCGCGTGCTGGGCGCGTACGTGCTCAACCCGGCCACGGGGGAGGTGGACATCTTCCGGAGCGACCGCGTGCTGCTGGCCACCGGGGGCACGGGGCGCTGCTACATGTACACCACCAACCCGCCCACCGCCACCGGGGACGGCGAGGCCATGGCGTGGCGCGCCGGTGCCATCGTCTCCAACCTGGAGTTCGTGCAGTTCCACCCCACCACCTTCTACAACCCCAACGGCAAGGACCACGACGGCCTCACCTTCCTCATCTCGGAAGCCGTGCGCGGCGAGGGCGGCGTGCTCCGAGGCCCGGACGGCCAGGAGTTCATGCAGAAGTACGACAAGCGCGGAAGCCTCGCCCCGCGCGACATCGTGGCCCGCGCCATCAACAGCGAGATCCTGCGCACCGGCCACCCCTGCATGTACCTGGACATGACCCACAAGCCCAAGGGCTTCATGACGGAGCGCTTCCCGTACATCTACGAGACCTGCAAGAGCTACGGCGTGGACGCGGAGGTGGACATGATACCCGTAGTGCCCTCCGCGCACTACCAGTGCGGCGGCGTGGCAACGGACACCAACGGGCGGTCCTCGCTGCGCGGGCTGTTTGTGGCGGGCGAGTGCGGCTGCACCGGGCTGCACGGCGCCAACCGCCTGGCCAGCAACTCCCTGCTGGAGTGCGTGGTCATCACCAAGCGAGCCTTCCAATGCATGCTCACCACCCTGCCGCTGGCACACAAGATGGAGGACTACCCCATCCCGGAATGGCAGCACGGCGAGAGGGCCGAGCGCGACGACCTCGCCATCCTCTACCACTGCTGGGACGAGGTGCGCCGAACCATGACCGACTACGTGAGCATTGTGCGCACCGACCACCGCCTGCAGCGCGCAGCCACGCGCCTCCGCAACATCAACCGCGAAATCAACGAGTACTACTGGGGGTACCGCGTCACCCCGGAAATCATCGACCTCCGCAACCTCGCGCTCACCGCATCCCTCATCGTGGACTGCGCCATCCGCCGCAAGGAATCGCGCGGCCTGCACTACACGCTGGACCACCCGGAGAAGCTGCCGGAGGCCATCCCCAGCAGGCTGCACAACTGGTAAGCCCCCTTCCCCACCCCGCATGACGATGAAAGCCCTCGCCGCCACCGCCTGCCTGTTCGCCGCGCTGCTCCTTTCCGGCAACGCGGGAGCCGTCGGCGTGTCCGGCGCGGGCAACAAGCCCGCCAAGCCCGCGGAGGGGCAAACCCAGCCAGCGGGCGGCAGCAGCGACGTGAAGCCGACCTCGCAATCCGCGAGCCGCCTGGTGCCGCGCGCCACGGACGCCACGCGCCGCCAGATGAGCGTGGAGAACCTGCGCGAGGCCTCCATCCGCAACGGCCCCATCAAGCCCACCATCGACCAGAGCCACCGCCAGAATTTCCCGGATCCCAAGACCCTGCCGCAGACCAAGCGCATCGGCGCCTACCCCTGGCACTTCGATATCACCGCCACCTACTTCTTCATCGGCGAGCTCGCCACCAAGAACAACCCCGTGCCCAACACCGCCAGCAGCTGGGACAGCATGTGGGACGACAATTACGGCGGATACGACGACCCCAACCCCGCCAACCGAGACCCCGTGACCTACGCCCCCAAGGGCTTCACCCCGCAGCTCAACCCCTTCTACGTGGCCCTGCCGTACAACGACATCCAGCACGGCGGCCCGCGCCCGGAAGCCTCCGCGGTCATCCCCTGGTACAAGCGCGACAAGGCCGGAAAGTATGAATCCGTGTGCCGCGGCATGTGGGTGCAGATCTACTACAACGGCAAGTACTGCTTCGCCCAATGGGAGGACGTCGGCCCCTTCTGCGTGGACGACTGGGAGTATGTGTTCAAGGGTGCGCGCCCGCGCAACACCTCCAACAAGTGCGCCGGGATCGACATCTCGCCCGCCGTGCGCGACTACCTGGGCATCCCCGGCGGCATGGCCACCGTGCACTGGCGCTTCGTGGAATTCTCCCTCGTGCCCGGCGGCCCCTGGGCACGCTTCGGCAAGGACAACCCCTTCGTCAACCCCGCCCTCACGCAGGCCGTCCGCAAGTACCAGATCAAGAACCACATCGTCACCAAGAGCGGCAAGAAGCTCGTCAAGAAAACCACGGAGGGCGGCTCCACCGAGCTCAAGCAGAAAGTCAGCGGAGAACCCCTCCGCACCAAGGGCCGCCCACCCTACGTCAAGCACAGCGTGGACCCCGCCAAGCTCAAAGATTCCCGCCTCCGCACCCGCTAACCGCGCGCCGCAGGCGCACTCCTAATCCTAATCTTAATCCTTCCTTTGTTCCGCAACATCATCTTCGATTGGTCCGGCACCCTGTGCGACGACCTCGACCTCACCATCGAGGCCACGAACTACGTGCTCTCGCGCTGCGGGCGCGCGCCGCTCACGCGCGAGCAGTTCCGCGCGGAGTTCCAGCTGCCGTACCCGGAATACTACGCGTGGAAAACCCCGGAGGCGCCGCTGGAGCAGCTGGAGGACTATTTCCGCTACTCTTTCGCGCGCTCCACGGTGGGCGTGACCCGCATCCCGCACGCCGCGGAGTTTTTGGAGTTCTGCAAGCGCCGCGGCATCCGCCTCTTCACCCTCACCAGCATGGACCCCGCCGCCTTCGTTGACCAATCAAAGGAGCTGGGATTCCACGACTACTTTGAGCACATCCACTCCGGCATCCACAACAAGGAGGATTACATCCCCACCCTCATGCGCATGCACGCCCTCAACCCCGCCGAAACCGCGTTCGTGGGCGACATGCAGCACGACATGGCCGCCGCCCACCGCGCCGGCGTCACCGCCGTCGGCGTCCTCACCGGGTACAACGATGCCAACCAGCTCTCCCAGGCCCGCCCGGACATCATGCTGCCGGACCTCGCCGCCCTGCAAGCCCTCATCGAGCGCACGGACGCGGCGGACACCATCCGCATCAACGGCCTGGAGCTGCCCTGCCACATCGGCTGGCCGGACGACGAGCGCGCCTCCCTGCAAACCCTCAAGGCGGATATCTCCATGCGCGCCCCCGTGTCCTTCTCTGAATGCGCGGAGGATTTGTCCAACACCATCGACTACGATGCCGTGGCGCGCCGCCTGGTGGCCCTCGCCGCGGAGGAACCCGTGAAGCTGGTGGAAACGCTTGCCCACAAGCTCGCCACCGCCTGCGTGCAGGAATTCGGCGCCCCCTCCGCCACCGTCACCCTCTACAAATTCATCCTCCCCAACACCGATTCCGTCTCCGTCACCGCCTCGGCTCACTAAGCCGTGCAAGGCGACGATGCTCATGAATATGGAATTTTCGTGGAATTGGAAGCCCCCCATTGTATGGCAGAGAAAAACGCTCGGAGAGGTGCCACCCTTGGCGTGAGTCCACACCGCCATGCGGCGGCGTTCCGCGATGGGTATGCGGGGGTGGTTGCCCACGGATTTCATCCGTGGCTATCGTCCCTGCGGGAACACCCCGCCATTCGGCGGGGTTTATATCCAGCGCGCCAAAGGCGCGATGGATTGCAAGTATCATCTGCTCTGCGCCGCAGGCGCCTATTTCTAGTTCCGCAGGAACGTCTATCTATAGCCACGGGTGAAACCCGTGGGCATCCCCGCGTGCGTAACTATCCCCGGAACGCCCCCGAATGGGGGTGTGGACTCACGCCAACGCATGCCTACCAACCACGCCGTGCAAAAATACTTTGGGACACACGCACGCCAATTTTTTTTGTGAATTGCAAGGTTAAATGCGACAGATGACGCAGAGTCTTGAGGTTGTCATGT
>JAUNNT010000047.1 GCA_030531305.1 Akkermansia sp. | reverse complement strand
GCGGCGCGATGCGAAAATGTTCCTGCACGCGGAGCGTGCCTAATTTTGAGCCGCCCTGGCAAAGCCGCCGACGGCCCCGTTCAGGGCGCGCCGCTTGCGGCGCGGTAAGGCGGATTGGACAAACCGCGAAGCGTGTTTGCCCCGAAGGGGTGAGGGCGCGACGTGGCGCGCCCGAATCAACGACAACTTTTTCCCCGCAGGCCTCGGCGTAGCTTTAGCGTAGACGGAAGCCCACGGCGTAAGCCGTGGGGGTAACCACGCCCGATACGTCTCGGCACATAACCCCGCCCTCGCGCGGGGTGGATACACGCCAACGCATGCCGACCAACCACCTTCGTTGCCACCAATCACTGCATACCACCTGTCTCGGCGTAGCGCAACGCGCGAAGACGGAACCACGCCCTGCAAAAAAAACAATTGGGACGCATGGGAGAAATGCCCAAAAACAGCCGATTTCACTTGCTTTTTGCATGTGAACGTGGTAGAGATGGAGCGGGTATATGGATGCCATCTATTACGTGATTTTGGGCATGCTGGCCGTGCTTTCCGTGTCCGGCCTGATCGTGGGCGTGAGCAACGACGCCTGCAACTTCTTGAACTCCGCCGTGGGCTGCAGGGCGGCCAAGCGCAACGTGGTGGTCACCATCGCGTCCGTGGGCGTGGTGCTTGGGGCGTCCTTCTCCAGCGGGATGATGGGGGTGGCGCGGCACGACATGTTCGACCCCTCCCTGTTCACGTTCCATGACGTGATGCTGCTCTACCTGGCGGTGATGGTGGCCAACATCATCCTGATGGAAATCTTCTACGTGCTGCGGCTGCCCACCAGTACCACGGTGGTGCTGGTGTTCGCGCTGCTGGGCGCGGGGCTGGGCACGGCGCTGTACGACAGCACGCTGGCGGGGCGCGCGCACGCCATCGCGGACTACATCCGCGCGGGCAAGGCGTTCACTATCGTGATGGCCATCTTCGGCTCGGTGGCGTGCGCGTTCGTGATGGGTTCCGCGGTGATGTGGGTGTCGCGCCTGGTGCTCACGTTCCGCTATGCGCGCATGTACCGCTACATCGGCCCGCTGTGGTGCGGCACGGCCTTCACCTGCATCACGTATTTCGCCATCTTCAAGGGGCTGGCCAACAGCCCGCTGGTGGCGGGCACGCCCACGTTCGAGATGCTGAAGGCGAACGTGGTGCCGTTCATGTGCTGCGCGTTCCTGTTCTGGGTGGTGGTGGCGGCGTTCCTGCAGTACGTGTGCCGGGTGAACACGCTGCGGCTCACGGTGCTGGGCGGCTCGTTCTCGCTGGCGCTCTCGTTCGCCGGGAACGATCTGGTGAACTTCATCGGCCCGTTCATGGCGGCGCTCAGCTCCGTGCGCGACTGCACAGGGCACGACCCGCAGACGTTCATGATGTCCTCCCTGAACGAGGCCGGCAGCCCTGCGGACATGATCTACCTCATCCTGGCGGGCTTCATCATGGTGGGCGTGCTGTTCTTCTCCAAGCGCATCCAGAAGATTTCCCAGACGGAATTGAAACTCTCCGCCGCCAACACCAGCAAGGAGCGTTTCGGCTCCAGTCCGCCCGCGCGCATGCTCGTGCGCGGCACCATCAACACCGTCCGCTTCATTGAGAAAATCTCCCCCAAGAGGCTCGCGGACTTCGTGGGCAGCCGCTTCGCGCCGCTCACCCCGGAGGAGGAGACCGGCGCCCTGTACGACCAGGTGCGCGCCTCAGTGAACCTCACCATCGCCGCCGTGCTCATCTCCATCGCCACCTCCTACGGCTGGCCGCTCTCCACCACGTACGTCACCTTCATGGTGGCCATGGGTTCCTCCCTGGCGGACCGCGCGTGGGGGCGCGACAGCGCGGTGTACCGCATCACCGGCGTGCTCACCGTGGTGGGCGGCTGGTTCCTCACCGCCTTTGCCGCCACGGGCATGGCCTTCGGCATCGCCCTGGCCATGGCGTACGGCGGTGTCTGGGGTGTCGTCGGCATGATGGCCATTGCGCTCGGCCTGCTGATCAAGTCCTTCTTCTTCGGGACGGACGACGCGCCGGAAATTTCCCTCATCGACGTAAAGAACGATGCGTCCATCCGCGACTACGGGCTGCAGGCCTCCGGGCACCTGGGGCGCATGGTGGGCATCTACAAGGCCATGGTGAAGGCCCTGCTTCAGGAGGACCGCGATTCCCTGAAGCGCCTGCGCAAGAAGGCGCGCTCCCTGCACCGCGACCTGGAGAACATCGACGAGAACGAGGTGCAGCCCACCCTGGCGCAGCTGCCCAGGGAGTATGCGGAGCGCGGCCAGCTCATCTACCGCATCGACCACATCAGCATGGCCGCATGCGAGCGCCTGCTGGCCCTGGTGAAGGCCGCCTACACGCACATCGACAACAACCACGCCGGGCTCAACGAGGCCCAGGGGCGCGACCTGTTGGCGCTGGTGGACAAGATAGGCCGCTTCTTCCCGAACCTGACGGACATGCTGAAGGCGGGGGACTACGCGGGCATCAAGGCCATGCTGGAGACCGTGGACAAGCTTGGGGACGACTTTGCGGACTGCATCAAGCGCCACCTGGTGGTGGGCGGGGAAGACGAGGGCGGCCTGCGCAACAGCATCCTCTACCTCACCCTGCTCAACGAGACCCGCGCCATGGTGAGCCACGCCTTCGCGCTCATCCGCCGCCTCACGGAGCTCTTCGGGGAGAAATAAACAACGCCCCCTGCTCTGCACAGGGGGCGCTGCGTTGCAAAAAAAACAGGGGTGAGCCTTAGAACGGGTTGAGCTTGAACCAGGGCAGGCTGAGCTTGTCGTTGGATTTCATCACGAAGCTGTCGGCCGCCAGCTTCACCCAGTCGTCGATGCATGCCTTGTGATGGGCGTAGCTCTGGAAATCCTTGAGGTCGTATCCCAGGATGCTGGAGCGGCCGGTCATGTACTTGGCGGTCTCGCTCACCACGCGACCGGAGGGGTTTTTGATGCGGCAGGCGATGCAGATGGAGCCCTTGTCTTCATCCTTGCCCAAGAGGCGGTCGGTCACAAGTCCGGCGCCGGTGGCCATGCCGACGACCTTGAGCGCGGCGTTCTTGGAGACGACAACCGGCTTGGCGGAGAGGATGGCAGTCTCCATGGTGAACACGCCGGGGCCGCCCTGCTGCACCAAGTGGAAGTGGTTCCTGGAATCGGCGCTCAACTTCTGGAACTCACTCATGAGCTTCTTGTCGAAATACTGCTTCAACTCCATCAGCTCCTGCATTTCCTTGGCGGTGGACGGGCGGTTCACCATGTAGTTCAGGGTCACGGGAGCCACGCGCAGGCTGACGCCCCGGGCATCGGCCCCGGTCACGCGCTTGTCCCATTCCTGGTTGCTCATGCCCGCGCCCCAGTATGCATCCACGGGCACGTCCTTGTCCTTGTTCTCCGTCAAGTGCTGGAAGAACCCCGTGTTCTTGGGAACCTTGTTAAAGTTGTTGGTGGAGGAGCAGGACACCAGCCCCACCGCCGCCACCAAGGCCGCTATTGTTGCAATGGTTCGTTTCAACATAACCCTTGCATTCTACCACACCCCGCCCTACAGGGGCAAGCCATTTCACAACCTGATATGCAGCACAGGCGCAACCCGTGCGGGCTGCGCCTGTGCGAACGCTCCGACCGCGACTCGAACGCGGGACCCCAAGCTTAGAAGGCTCGTGCTCTATCCAGCTGAGCTACCGGAGCAGGAAGCGCGCCTATCCTACCGCACGTTCCCCTTTCTGGCAAGCGTTTTCAGCGTTGGCGTGTATCCATGAACGTGGGAACGCGCGTATGAGAGCAGCCAGCGTTGGCGTGAACAGGCGCGGTTAGTTAGCGGGCGTTGGTTCTAATCCACCCCGCGCGGAGGCGGGGTTGCCTCACCGCCGCCCCACGGCGGTTCGCCCTGCGGGCAGCCACATCCGTGGCTGGCCAATCGCCCTTACCGCGCCGCTTGCGGCGCGCCCCTTCGGGGGCCGTCGGGCGCTTTGCGTTAGTTGTAAGTGCGAAGGGGGACACCCCCCGGGCTTACGCCCGGGGCTGGAAAATGTTGACGCCGCAAGGCGGCTCAAGGTTAGCGCGCCATGCGGCGCGATGCGAAAATGTTCCTGCACGCGGAGCGTGCCTAATTTTGAGCCGCCTTTGCGGCGACAACTTTTTCCAGCCCACGGCGTAAGCCGTGGGGGTAACCACGCCCGATACCTCTCGGCACATAACCCCGCCCTGCGCGGGGTGGATACACGCCAAGGCTGGCACCTCTCCGTGGTTCGCTGCCACCAATCATTGCACCCAAACCACCCCTTCCAAAATATCCATTGGAACACACGCGGAGAAAAGTTAGCCATGACTAACTTTTCCGCTTGACCAAAATGTTAGTCTAGGCTAACATTCATTGCAAACAAGAAAAGCCATGGCAGAGAGAGCGACAGGAAGGACGTTGAACCAGACGAAGGTTGGGAGGCCCGTGCGCGTGGTGCACGTGAACGGGACGGGACCGCTGCGGCAGAGGATACTGGACATGGGGTTGACGCGCGGAGCGGAGGTGGAGGTGAAACGGATGGCGCCGCTGGGCGACCCGCTGGAGATATGCGTGCGCGGGTACATGCTCTCGCTGCGCAAGGCGGAGGCGGCATGCATCGAGGTGTCATGAGGGTGGCGCTGGCAGGCAACCCGAACAGCGGGAAGACATCCCTCTTCAACGAGCTGACGGGCGCGGCCCAGTATGTGGGCAACTGGCCGGGGGTGACGGTGGAGCGCAAGGCCGGGCACCTGCGGGACCACACGGACGTGGAGGTGGTGGACCTGCCGGGCATCTATTCGCTCTCCCCGTACACGCCGGAGGAGGTGGTGGCGCGGCGCTACCTGCTGGAGGAGAAGCCGGACCTGGTGGTGAACGTGGTGGACGCCACCAACCTGGAGCGCAACCTGTACCTCACCAGCCAGCTGCTGGAGACGGGGCTGCCCATGGTGGTGGCGCTCAACATGACGGATTTGCTGGAGCGGCGCCGCCTGCGCATCAGGCCGGAGGCGCTGGCGGAGGCGCTGGGCTGCCCGGTGCTGGAGGTGAGCGCGCTGCACCGCAAGGGGCTGCAGGAGCTGCGGGAGCTGATAGCGGGCGGCCCGGTGGTGAAACCCGGCAATCCCCTGCCCTTCCCGCCCGCCGTGGAGCGCGCGCTGGAGAGCGTCATAGCGGAGCACGCGTGCACGCGCTGGGAGGCGGTGAAGCTGCTGGAAAACGACCTGGCGCTCATCCCGGAGCACAGCCACCACATCTGCCACATGCTGGACCACCTGCGCGAGGACGTGGAGCGCGAGCTGGGGGACGACATCGCGTCCATCATCGCGGGCGGGCGGTACGATGCCATCATGGACATCATCCCGCAGGCGGTGGAGCGCACGGGCGAGCCGAGCGCCTTCAGCGCGCAGATCGACCGCGTGGCCACGCACCGCGTCTTTGGCATCGCCATCTTTGCGCTGGTGATGTGGTGCATCTACTACCTTTCCATCAACACCGTGGGCAAGTGGGGCACGGACTGGGCGAGCGACGTGGTGTTCGGCCCGGTGGTGCTGGGCTGGCTGCGCGGGTTCATCGGCAATGCGCCCGTGCAGCTGGAAAGCATGGTGATGTTCAGCTGCATCCTGTCCATGTGCCTGGTGTTCCCCGCCACGCTGCGCCGCCTGCATGATCTGGGGCGCGGCGGCTCCTGGCTGTACCTGGCGGTGGCGCCGTTCCTGCTGGAGTACATGTGCCCGCACCTGCCGGAAGCGCTGCACACGGGCATCCTGTGGGTGCTGTACACCGTGAACGCGGCGCTCCTGCTGCACTGCCTGCTGGGGCGCGGGGACGCCCACGCCAACCGCTACGGCGCAGTGCCCCGCGGCATCAACCCGCACGGCATGCGCCTCAACGGGCGCGCCAACCGCAAGGAGTATATCATCCACCTTCTCGCCATGAGCGCGCTGGCCTTCGGCATCGGCCTGCTGGGCAGGCTGCAGATGGACTGCAGCCCGCAGCTGGTGGCGGTGGTGACGGACGGCATTGTGGCGGGCGTGGGGGCGGTGCTGGGCTTCCTGCCGCAGATGGCTGTTCTGTTCCTGCTGCTGGCGCTGCTGGAGGACTGCGGGTACATGGCGCGCGTGGCGTTCATGATGGACCGCGTGTTCCGCACCATCGGGCTCTCCGGCAAATCGTTCATCCCGCTGATGGTGGCCATGGGCTGCGGTGTGCCGGGCATCATGGCCTCCCGCACCATTGAGAACGACAAGGACCGGCGCATGACGGTGATGCTCACCACGTTCATCCCGTGCAGCGCCAAGCTGCCGCTCATCACGCTGTTTGGGGCGGTGCTGGGGCAGGATGCCACCATCGCCACGCTGGCGTACTTCGCGGGCATCGGCTCCGTGATACTGGGCGGGCTCATCCTGCGAAAATCGCACATGTTCGCGGGGGGGTACACGCCGTTCGTGATGGAGCTGCCGCCCTACCACCGCCCAAGCGGCGACAGCATCAACACCCGCGCCATGGAGCGCTGCCGCGCCTTCGTCAAAAAGGCCGGAACCATCATCTTCCTCGCCTCCGCGTTCATCTGGTTCGCCAGCAACTACAGCTGGGACATGCGGTTCCTGGACACCGCGCACAACAAGCCCGCCGTGGAGCAGAGCATGCTCGCGGACGCCGGGCGCAACATCGCACCCGTCTTCGCTCCCCTCGGCTGGGGGGACTGGCGGCCAACCGTCGCCACCATCAGCGGCATCATTGCCAAGGAGAACGTCGTCGGCACCCTGGGCGTGCTCTACGGCTCCGCCAAGGACGACGCCGCAACCACCCTGCCCCGCACCGGCGACCTGCCGCGCTTCAACGCCTTCACCGCACCCACCATCGCCCTCTGGCACTGGTGGCTGCATGATCACCCGCACATGGACGTTCCCGCAGCACCCGCGCCGCAGGCGGTTCCCGCGGACGACAACGGCGGGGAGGGAACCAACGGCATCGCACGCGCCATCCGCGGCGCGGGGTTGTTCGGCACGCGGGCGGCGGCGCTGTCGTTCATGCTGTTCAACCTGCTGTGTGCGCCGTGCGTGGCGGCCTGCGCCGCGATACGGCGGGAGATGCACAGCTCCCGCTGGACCCTGCTGGCGGTGGGCTTCATGACCGCGTGGGCGTACATGGTGGCGTTCCTGGTGAACCAGCTGGGCAAATGGGCGGAGCTGGGCGTGTTCCGCAGCGGGCAGTTCTTCGCATGCCTCCTGGCCGCCGGGCTGGTGTACCTCGTCTTCCGTCCCAACCGGTACCGCCATGAATGACCTCATCCTCATCGTCCTGCTGCTCGTTGCCGGCGGCCTTGCGCTGTACTTCACCCTGAAGGGCGGCGGCAAGTGCGGCGGCTGCAACGGCGCAAACTGTCCCAAGTGCCGCAAAAGGAAATAAAGGATTTCCCCACATGAAAACAACAACCGCCATCATAGCTACGGCTGCTGCTCTCATATCCCCCGTATGGGGCGGCGATATCCTGATAGACAACAACCTTCTCCTACCCGCCGAAGACGCCCCCGCCTTCAAGAAAAAGGCGGCGGAGCAATACGGCACGCTGTGGACGGTGGATGCCGCCTACGGATACTGGCACACGCACCGCGCCCTGCCGGGAACCTGCTCCCGCAGCAACAACCTGCTGCTGCGCGTGCTCGCCAACCAGAGGCTTCTGCGCAACGACACCCACGGCGGCACCTGGCTGGTGGCCGAGTTCGACGGCGCGTGGGGGCTGGACCGCTCCAGCGCGAAAGAGTCCCGCTACTTCGCGGACGGCTACGGCTCCGCGGCCAGCCCGCATGCAGATGCACGCGGACCGCACAAGGGTGTCGTCCCGGAGCTGGGCATTATGCAGTACCTGGCGCACAGGCGCCTGTGCATCACCGCCGGCATGCTCAACTTCACCAACTACCTGGATGCCGTCTCCATTGCCAACTGCACATACTGCAGCTTTACCAACAGCGGATTCACCAACAGCACCGTGCTGCCGCTCCAGGAGGCCAACCTGGCCGCCATGGTGCAATGGCAGTTCACAGGGAAAGACGCCGCCACGCTGGCCTTCACCCGCTGCGGCTGCGAGGCCGGCTACAACCCCTTCCACTCGCGGGACATCGACGGCTACGCCTTGGCGGGCGAGTACAGGCACGACTTTGCCGACGGCGCGTACACCCTGCGGCTCAACCCGTTCCTGAAGCACACGCACGCGGATACCAACGGCGGTCTCTGCGCCAGCGTGGAGGCCGCACCCTGCGACCGGGCCGAGTTTTTCCTGCGCACCGGGGCGGCCTTGAAGCAAACGGAGGATTGCAACTGCTTCGACCTATCGCTCGGCACGCGCCTTCACCTCATCCCCTCGCGCGAGGATGATTTCCTGGGCATCGCGTGGGGCGTGTTCAAGGGCGCCCCGAAAACCGACCACTCACGCGAGCAGGCGCTGGAAATCACCTACTGCCTGCAGCTCACGGACTGGTTCAAGCTCAAGCCGCACTTCCAGTACATCCACAACCCCGCCTACCGCGGCGACACCCGCGACGAGGCTCTATGGGGCGTGCAAGCAGTCTTCTCATTCTAAGCGTTTTTATAGGATGGCAATGTCTCCAATCCTCCCGTATTACCCGCGGGGAGGGCGTTTTAGTTGGATTGGAGCGCGCTTGAATCCACATCGTCCTGGCCGGCGATGAGCTGTGCGAGGACGGGCACGCCGGTGCAGCGTTCAATGAGGCCGGCGTTGGTGACGCAGGCGGTGTCCCATTCGTCGGAGGTGCTGTTGAGGATGACGCCGCGGCAGGCGACGCGGGCCAGGCGCATGGCGTTAACGGCCATGGCCACCTGCCCCGCCGCGCCGAGCCGGTTGGCGGCCACCAGGATGACGGGCAGCTGCAGGCGCACCGCCAAATCTCCCACAATGACACCGGGGGCGAGCGGCGTGGCCCAGCAGCCGCATGAGTCCACCAGCAGTGGGCCGCCCTGCCCGGCCATGGCGCGGCAGGATTGTTCAAGCTCGTCCAGGGAGAGCGCCCTGCCCTCCAATTCCGCGGCCATGAGCGGGGCCGCCACCGTGCGCAGGTGGACGGGGTTCACCAGATCCAGAGGCTGGGCGGGGTCGCCCATGGCATCGCGCAGCAGGCGCGCGTCCCTGCGGTCGCCGCAGCTCACGGGCATGCAGCCCACGGCTTTCACGCCGCGGGCGCGGAAATCGCGCAGCAGGGCGGCGCACACATGCGTCTTGCCGCAGCCGGAATCCGTGCCGACTATGAAATAGCCTTCCATGGAAGATTACTCGGGCTGGCTGGTGAGCACCTCGTCGATTTCCCAGACGGGTGTCTCCTCCTGCTCCACAATGCGGTTGATCAGAAGCCACACCAGCACGGCCACCACCAGGCAGACCAGCTTGGGCTTCCAGTTGTCAATGAAAATCCTCTGCAATTGCTTAGTCGTTTTCATGGGCGTCCGTGTTGAGCAGTTTGTTCAGGCGGTCCTTGAGCAGGTCTTCCGAGAGGTCGCGCAGGATGGCGCCGCCGATGGCCAGCGACACGCAGCCCGTCTCCTCCGAAACGATGATGACGACGGCGTCCGACGTCTCCGCGACGCCGATGCCGGCGCGGTGGCGCAGCCCCATGGAGCGGTCCTTCAGCTCTCGGTTGGACACGGGCAGGATGGCCGCCGCGCACACGATGCGCTCGTCCTCCACAATCACCGCGCCGTCGTGCAGCAGGGTCTTGGGGAAGAAGATGGTGCCGATGAGCTCGCGGGAGTAGAGGGCGTCCACCTTGGTGGCGTTTTGGGAGAACTCGCGGAGCTTGTCGTTGCGGCAGATGCAGATGAGGGCGCCGAAGCGCTTGCTGGCGAGGTACTGGACGGAATCGGCCACCTTGTCGACGAAATCCTTCTTTTCCTTGTGCTGCTTGAAGATGGGGCGGATGAGGCGCTTGGAGCCGAACTTGGCGAGGGCGCTGCGGATTTCCGGCTGGAAGATGACCACCAGCAAAAGACCGGGGCTGAGGATGAGCGCGGCGATCTTCTGCAACACGCGCGCCTCCGTGACCTCCAGCACGAAAAAGCACACCACCACCAGCGCCAGCAGGCCCGCCAGGATGGCCCCGGCGCGCGCCCCCTTCAGCAGGCGGTACAGCTGGTATATGAGCACCCAGAGCACCGCTATCTCGAAACAGGCCCTGAGGATTTCCACTACGGTCATGCCCCCATTATACGCGCCGCCCCGCGCTTGGCAAGATAAGAATTGCATGCGCGGCGCAGCTCTGGTAGAATCCGGCCAAGGGTTTCCCGTTGTTCACCGCATGAAGACGCTCGACCGCTACATCCTCCGCCAGCTTATCGGCATCACCTTTCTGGGAGTGCTGTCGCTGACGCTGCTGATGCTGCTGGGGCAGCTCTTCAAGGAGCTGCACTCCCTGCTGGTGGAAAGCGGGGCGCCGCCGCGCATCGTGGTGGACTTCATCTGCCAGGTGGTTCCGTTCTCTTTGACGTTCACGGTGCCGTGGGGTTTCCTGACGGCGGTACTGCTGGTGTACGGGCGGCTGGCGGCGGACAACGAGCTGACCTCCATGCGCATGGCGGGGCTGAGCCTGTGGCGGCTGAGCGCGCCGGCCATCGGCATGGGCGTGGCGCTCTCCGCGCTCTGCTACTACATCAACATAGACGTGGCGCCCAGGGGCAAGCAGGCCATGAGCGAGCTGGTGATGCACGCCGCCATGGACAACCCGCGCAACCTGCTGCGCTCCAGCCAGAGCGCCACCAAGCTGGACAAGGTGCAGCTCTACATCGAGCGGCGTGAGGGAGACGACCTGCAGGGGCTGCACCTCTACCCGCTGGGGGAGGACGATGAAATCGCGGCGGGGAACGGGGATTTCGATGCCATCCACGCGCAGAGCGCCACCATCGGGGAGTTCGACACCTCCACGCGCCTGCTGAACCTCACCCTGCACAACGCCACCATCGAGTTCACCAAGGGCGCGGAAACCAACCTGCCCGTCATCGGCAGCATGCCCCTGCAAATCCACATCCCCATCCGCACCCACCGCAAGCTCAAGCCCAACCGCTTCACCAACGCGGAGATTGCCGCGGAGCTGGAGCACAAGCAGCTGGTGGACGCGCTGGACATCCCCTCCATCCAGCGCTATGAGAAGGCCGCCGCGGCCGCGCCCTCCTTCCCCTGCGCCGGCAAGCTGTGGGCGGAAGCCCGCCGCGACGCGGAATACTACGCCGCCAGCATGGACCGCAAGACCTACCTCTCCTTCAAGACGGAGGGCGTGAAGCGCGCCTCCTTCGCCTGCGCGTGCATCGTCTTCTCGCTCATCGGCGTGCCTCTGGCCATCACCGCGCGGCGCAGGGACACGTCCACGGGCTTCGCGCTGGGCATCCTGGTGGCGGCGATGTATTTCATGGCGCTGGTGTTCTGCGATTTGTCGCGCAAGAGCGGCGGAATAGCGCCGTACATCCTGCTGTGGCTGCCCAACGTGCTGTGCGCGGGCTTCGCCCTCTGGCAGCACCAAAAGGCCAAGTTCCGCGGATAGGCGGCGGGTGCGGGAATGGCGTAAAAGCGCGTGCGGCGCATGTTTAGGTTGACAAACGCGGCGGCGGGGCGTATATTGCGCGCGCTATGAGTACAGACGCCAAAAGCTACAAGGACACCATCTTTCTGCCGGACACCACGTTTCCCATGCGTGGCGACCTGACGACGAAGGAGCCCCAGAGGCTTGAAAAATGGGAAAGCGGCAAGCTGTACGAGCGAATTACGGAGCGCCGCAAGGCGCAGAACGCACCGCGGTTCATCCTGCACGACGGGCCTCCCTTCGCCAACGGCGACGTGCACATGGGCACCGGCCTGAACAAGGTGCTCAAGGATTTCATCGTGAAGAGCAAGACGATGGCGGGCTACTACGCGCCGTTCATCCCGGGCTGGGACTGCCACGGCCTGCCCATCGAGGCCAAGGTGGTGAAGGAGGCGCAAGGCCTGGAGCCGGCGGAAATCCGCCGCCGCTGCGCGGAGTTCGCCCTGGGCTACATCGACCAGCAGCGCCTCTCCTTCCGCCGCCTCGGCGTGTTCGGGGACTGGTTCCACCCGTACATCACCATGGAGCCGAAGTACGAGTGCCACATCCTGCGCGTGTTCGCCAAACTGGTGGAACAGGGCGCCGTCTACCAGTCCCTCAAGCCGGTGCAGTGGAGCTACGCGCACCACACCGCGCTGGCGGAGGCGGAGGTGGAGTACATGGAGGACACCGCCACGTCCATCTTCGTGGCCTTCCCCATGACCGAGCCCGTGCTGGGCACGGAGTGCGAGATGACCATCTGGACCACCACGCCGTGGACGCTGCCCAGCAACCTGGCCGTGGCCCTGCACCCGGATTTCACCTACGTGCTGGGCACCTTCGCCAAGGAGGGGCGCGAGCGCAACTTCATCGTGGTGCGCGAGCTGATAGAGACCTTCACCGAGAAGACCGGATGGGCGCTGCAGAAAGAAATCGGCACGCTCAAGGGCAGCGAGCTGGAGGGCAGGAAAGCCCGCCACCCCTTCCTGGACAGGGATTCCCTCATCATCAACGCCCAGTACGTCACCGTGGACACCGGCACCGGCGCCGTGCACATCGCCCCCGGCCACGGTATGGACGACTACATTGCCGGCATGCAGTACGGACTGCCGATTTTGTCGCCGGTTGACGACGACGGCAAGTACACGGCGGAATGCGGCGTGCCCGCGCTGGTGGGCAAGCACGTGTTCGACTCCAACGAGGACGTCATCGCCATGCTAGTGGAGCGGGACCGCCTGCTGGGGCGCGAGGAGTTCACGCACCAGTACCCGCACTGCTGGCGCTCCAAGACTCCCATCATCTTCCGCGCGGTCAAGCAGTTCTTCATCAGCATGGAGAAGCTGCGCCCCATGGCCCTGGAGCAAATAAAGAAGACCAAGTGGCTGCCCGCCTGGGGAGAGAACCGCATCTACTCCACCGTGGAGGCACGCCCGGACTGGTGCATCAGCCGCCAGCGCACCTGGGGCGTCCCCCTGCCCGTCTTCTACGATGCACAGGACAAGCCCGTGCTGCAGGCGGACATTGTGCGCAAGGTGGCGGACCTGGTGGAGGAGCACGGCACCAACATCTGGTTTGAGCTGAGCGACGCCGAGCTGTGCGAGAGGCTGGGGCTTCCCGCCGGGCTGCGCAAGGGCAAGGACACGCTGGACGTGTGGATCGATTCCGGCTGCTCGCACGTGGCGGTGCTGGAGAACCACCCGGAGCTGGAGGCCCCGTGCGATGTGTACCTGGAGGCCACGGACCAGCACCGCGGCTGGTTCCAGAGCTCGCTCATGCTCTCCTGCGCCTGGCGCGGCTGCGCCCCCTACAAGCAGGTGCTCACCCACGCCTTCGTAGTGAACCAGGACCGTTCAAAGATTTCCAAGAGCGCCCAGGGCACCTACCAGAAGCCCACCAACGCAAAATACTTCTACGAGAAGTACGGCGCGGACATCGTGCGCCTCTGGGTCAGCAGCGTGGACTGGCAGAACGAGGTCCCCTTCGGCGAGGACCTCTTCAAGCAGGTCACCGACCCCTACCGCCGCCTGCGCAACACCCTGCGCATCCTGCTGGCCAACATGAAGGGCTACAACGGCGCAGCGCCCGCAGAGCTGGCCCCGCTGGACAAGTGGATCCTGGCCCGCGCCGCCGCCCTGGTGCGCGAGGTGCGCGCCGCGTACGACGCCTACGAGTTCCGCAAGGTCTTCATGGCCATCAACCAGTTCTGCACCAACGACCTCTCCGCGCTCTACATCGACATCACCAAGGACAGCCTGTACTGCGACGCCGCGGACTCCCCGCGCCGCGTCAGCAAGCAGTACGCCATCGCCCGCGTGTTCGACACCCTGGTAAAGCTGCTCGCCCCCATCCTGGCCTATACCTGCGACGAGGCCTGGGAGCATGCCGGGCACGCCGGTTCCGTGCATGAGCAGGACTTCCCGGAAATCACCCCCGCCACGCCGGAGGAGGACCGCATCATTGCGGACTTCGACCGCCTGCAGCAGATTAAGGGCGTCATCCAGGTTGCCATCGAGGCCCAAATCAAGGCCAAGGCATTCAACAAGAACAACGAGGCCGTGGTCAACCTCACCATCCCCGCAGACGAGGCGCCCACCGTGGCCGCCCTCCTGGCAGACAGGGAGTTCGCCAAGGAGTTCTTCATCGTGGCGGATGTGAACGTGACCACGGGCGACGCCCTCTCCGCCACCGCGGAGAAGAGCGGCTACGCCATGTGCCCCCGCTGCCGCCGCTACGAGCCCGCCGCCAACGCCGACGGCCTCTGCGCCCGCTGCGCCGCCGTCATCGGCTGACGCCACCACCCATCACCCACCGAGCCGTCCGTATAACAAGCGGGCGGCTCGGTTTTTTATATGGGGCGGCATTGGTATGCAATGATTGGCGCCAACGAGCGTGATTAGTATGCATGCGTTGGCGTGAACAAAGGTGGTTGGTAGGCATGCGTTGGCGTGTATCCACCCCGCACAAGGCGGGGTTGCGTTAGTTGTAAGTGCAAAGGGGGACACCCCCCGGGCTTACGCCCGGGGCTGGAAAAAGTTGACGCCGCAAAGCGGCTCAAAATTCGGTGCGCACGCCATGTGTGTATACACACCGCGCTTGTACAACCGCCCACCCCGCGCCGATAGGCGCGCGAACATTGAGCCGCCTTGGCGGCGACAACTTTTTCCAGCCCACGCCGTAAGGCGTGGGGGTAACCACGCCCGATACGTCTCGGCACATAACCCCGCCTTGTGCGGGGTGGATTAGCGCCAACGCCCGCCTACTAACCACGCCCGTTACCACCCATCATTGCACGCGAATCACGCCTCATTTCCATTTTGGATTTCGGATTTGGGATTTACCCTCGCATTCAATGCTCCCGGAGCCAATCGAGGAAACGCTCGGCCCAGGGTTTGGAGATGCCGGGGAGGGCGGCGAGTTCATCCGCGGTTCGGGTGCGGAGGTTGGGGACGGTGTGGAAGCGGGCGAGCAGGAGCTCCTTGCGGCGCGGGGTCATGGAGGGGTAGGCGTCCAGCTTGCTTTCGCGCACGCGCTTGCGGACCAGGAGCTCGTTGTAGTTGTTGGCGAAGCGGTGGGCCTCGTCGCGCAGGCGCTGCAGGAGGCGCAGGGCGCCGCAGTCGCGCTCCAGCACCAGGGGCTCGTCGCGGTCGGGGAAGAACACCTCCTCGTCGCGCTTGGCCAGGCCCACCACGGGCATGCTCTGCAGGCCGATTTCCGCCAGCACGTCCATGGCGACGGAGAGCTGGCCCTTGCCGCCGTCCACCACCACCAAATCCGGCACGGTGATGGGGGCCTTGCCCTCCGCGCGCAGCTGCTTGAGCCAGGCGTAGGTGTCCGCGCCCTCCGGCTTTTGGAAGGCGCTGCTGCTCTCGTTGACGATGCGGGAGTACCTGCGGCGCACCACCTCCAGCATGGAGGCGAAGTCGTTCTGGCCGTCCACGCCGCGGATGCGGTATCGGCGGTAGGCGGCGTTGTCGGGCTTGCCGTCGGTGAATCTCACCATGGAGGCGACGATGTGGTTGCCGGAGAGGTTGGAGATATCGAAGCACTCCATGATGGCGGGCGGTTGCGGCATGCCGAGGGCGTCCGCCAGTTCTGCGAGGTCGCGCTCCGGGTTGACGGTGCCGGGCAGCTCGGCATCCCGCCGCATGAAGCGGCGCGCGGGCTCCAGGGTTTTGAGGATGTTCTCGCGCACGTCGCGCAGGCGGGCGGCGCGCTCGAAGTCCAGGGCCTCTGCGGCGGCGTTCATCTCGTCGGTGAGGGCATCGATGTGCTCCTTGCGGGAGTGCCCCTCCAGCAGGGCGAGCGCGGACTCGAAGTTGGCGCGGTACTCCTCCGCGGAGATGCGCCCCATGCACGGCGCGGAGCAGTGGCGTATCACGTCGTCGTGGCAATGGCGGTAGGTCTCTGCGTCCGGCATGCGGCAGGTGCAGGTGCGCAGTCGGAAGCGGTGGTTCAGCCACTCCACGGTCTCCTTGAGCGCGGTGGAGTGCACGAACGGGCCGATGTAGCGCGCGCCGTCGTCCCTGCGCAGGCGCACCAGCGAGAAGCGCGGCAGCTCCTCCCCTCGCGGCGCGCGCAGCAGGAAGTAGCGCTTGTCGTCCCGCAGCTGCACGTTGTAGTGCGGGCGGTACTCCTTGATGAGCTTCTGCTCCAGGATGAGGGATTCCTGCTCGTTGCGCACCTCGAAGTAGTCGAAGTCCTCGATGGCGGCGATGAGGGCGCGGGTCTTGCCGTTCTCCAGGGTGGCGCGGGAGGGTGAGAAGTAGTTGGCGAGCCGGCGGTGGAGGTCCTTGGCCTTGCCCACGTAGATGACGCCGCCACCCGCGCCCTTCATGAGGTACACGCCGGGGCGGTGCGGGGTCTCGCGCCACTTGGCCTTGAGGTTCACCTTCGCCATGCCACCAGCATAGCATGAACCCCGCCCCGTTTCAACGGGATATTCCGCGGGCGCGGCCCGCGGATTAGGATTAGGGATTAAGATTAGGATTAGGAAAGGGTGGTTTGTATGCGGGGGTGGGTGCACGCCAACGCATCGGGGCACGTGCGGATATTCCGGGGGCGGCTCCACTATCCGCTTGCACCGCGGTGCGCAGCGTGGTATCATGCACGCACAAGGCCATGAGCAACGAAACCGCATTCCTCGGCGCCAGCACCGTTTTCGGCAAATACTGGACCAGCCACAGCAACACCTTTTTCGATTATCTCATCGACAAGGACAACTTCAAGCTGACCTTCGGCAAGAGCTTCCGCATGATGGTCTACCTGGATTCCGCCATTGCCAACGGCCCCACCGCCGTGAGAAGGGACGTGGAGGGGGACACCCGCACCACCAGGTACCTCATCAACCATTTGGCCGACATCAAGCCGGAGCTCACCGTCTTTGTGACCACGTGCGACATGCTGGAGCCCACGGCCGACGAGAACACGCCCACCATCAAGCAGAGCGACGACCCGTACGTGCAGAACCGCATCGACATGTACGAGGCGGTGAACCGGCAGTACGGGCGCGTGCTCAACGTGCACCTGACAGAGATAGCCAGCCGCGACGTGCCGGAGTTCAGCGAGCTGCTCTACACCATCGCGAACCCGCCCAAGGGCACCAAGAAGCTGTCCTTCGCGCCCAACGAGTACCACCAGTTCTACCATGCGGACCGCCTGATGAAGGACGTGGAGCGCTGCATCCCCCTGGGCATCCCATCCATCATCCCCGCCGCGCCGCCGCTCACCACCACCGAGGTGGTGCAGGCCCTGGCACCCAACCTCGTCAAGCGCCTGCGCGAGCCGCAGGAGGGCGACCCCTACGGCTCCAACCGCACGTCCATCCACTCCTTCCAATGGCTGGACCCCAAGGACGGCTACCAGCTGACCAAGAGCGACCAGCTGGCGCTGCTGGACTTCTATTTCGGCCCGAACGCCATCATGTAACCCCGCACGGAGATGGCAGACCTGCAGAAGATGGGCGGGCAGTTCGCCCGGTTTTTCGTGGTGGGCATCGCAGCCACGCTGGCGCACTTGGTGGTGTACATTGCCCTCAACCACCTGTTCGGGCTGGGGGAGGAGGACAAGCTCGCCCTCACCGTCACCTATTCCATCGGATACATCGTCAGCTTCATCGGCAACTACATCCTCTCGCTCAAATGGACCTTCCGCACCGGCGGCAGCGTCAAGAAGGGCCTGGGATTCGCGTTCAGCCACGCGGTGAACTACGGCATGCACATCGGCCTGCTGAACCTGTTCCTGTACCTGGGCGTGGGCGGGCTGATGGTGCGCTGCCTGCAGGCAACCGTGCCGTGGCTGGTGGAGATGTTCCCCATCCTCGGGCACGGGGAGGACATCGTGCCGTTTGCGGTGTATGTGATTGTGGTCCCCGTGAACTTCCTGCTGGTGCGCTTCTTTTTGACGCACGGGGATGAGAAAAAATAGTGAAAGAGCGCGGTTGGTTGGCATGCGGTACACCGGCACCACCCCGCCATGCGGGGTTACCGTGGATTGGTTGGCGTGCCGGGTGGCCCACGGGTTAAAGAACCCGTGGCTTGCGCACCATCACCCCTGACGGGGTTACAATTTGCGCGCCCTCTGGGCGCGAGTCAATGATGTTTCATCTGGGCATTCTGCCAGATGAAACTCGTAATAATCCGCGCCTGGCCAGTCTCGGCGTAGCTTCAGCGAAGACGGATGAGGTATTATGAGCCCCCTCCGGGGGCGGCGGTGCGCAAGCCACGGGTTCTTTAACCCGTGGGTAACCACCCCCGCATACACACCACGGTAACGCCGCCGAACGGCGGCGTGGGCCGGTGTGGGCGTGCGTAACCAACCACGACTGTTCACGCCAACCCCCGCATACAAACCACCCTCGCCACCGCCAACCAATCCACACCAAACAAGAAAAAGGCTTGACTATTGGCGCGGGCTTTGCTACCCTGCGGCGCGTTATGGCAAAAGTACCTGTTATTCAACTTCGCAAAGGCCACGCCGTCAACTATAACGGCGACATCTGCGTGGTCCGTGAAAGCCAGCTGAAGACTCCTCCCCGCATGGCTTCCTACGTGCAGATGACCATCCGCAGCATCGCCAGCGGCAAGGACTACAACCTGCGCCTCACCTCCAACGACTTTCTGGAGGGCGTGATGCTCACCCGCCAGGAGATGGAGTTCTCCTACGTGGACGGCATGGGCTACCACTTCCTCCACCCGGAGACCTTCGAGGACGTCTGCGTGAGCGAGGACATCGTGGAACCCGTGAAGCTCTACCTCATCGAGGGCAACAGCTACGTGCTGCTGTTCACGGACGAGATCGTGTGCTCCATCGAGCTTCCCGCCGCCATCACCATGGAGGTGGCAGAGGCCCCGGAGGGCGTGAAGGGCAACTCCGCCAACAACGTGTACAAGAGCGCCACCATGACCACCGGCCTGGTGGTTCAGGTGCCCCTGTTCATCTCCGCCGGGCAGAAGATTTCCGTCAAGACGGAGGACGGCTCCTACCTGGGCCGCGTGAACAACTAAGCCCACCGCACATCCCTTACCCCAACGCCCGGCCCACCTCGGCCGGGCGTTTTTTGAAATTGCGTAAGGCAACTGTTTTGTGTTGACATGGCGGCGGTTTCGGCGTACCGTTCGCGCGCGCTCTAAAATACATTGCCATGAAAAAGACACTGTTCATCACCATGCTCACGGCCGCCCTGCTGGGCGGGAAGGTTTACGCCAACACCGGGTTTGAGGGTGGGATAATAAGAAATTTGCTCGGTCAACACGATCTTGCCGGTGACAATGGTGCACATGGTGAAAAACTTCGGATTTTCGAGGATCCCGAGTCAAACTACGAGGCACTGGACAATGTCTTTGGATACTTTGGCGTTGGTGAAGATGTGTGGGTGAGCTCCGGAAACGTTGTTACCATGGAGGGCGGCATTGTGCAAACGGTTTACGGTGCATATACTATTGGAACCGTCAAGGAACAAACGATTTGGATGAAGGGTGGGACTGTTCGGGGAACAATATGCGGTGGTGTCTCTACAACGGATGATCATAACTACTCATGGGACAACACGGTCATTGTCACGGGAGGGAAGGTGGGAGCAATCATTGGAGGTCAAGCCGAGGCGCAAGACGATGCGGACGCATCCCGCAACAAGGTCTATATAACGGGATTGTCTGCGGATTGTGCTCCGTCTGTCTGCGGGGGAAAAGTCTCGGCGGAGACGCGAAATGGTGCAGGATCCAACGAGGTTCACCTGGTGGGGGATGGTGCCGCCATTTTCATTGAAGGAGAGAGACTTGAAGGGCACTCCATGACACTGGGCGATGTTCAGGGCGCGTATTGCCCCCGTGGCGAGAGAGGCAACTCCGTCCACATATACGGCAGCGGTATCCATGCCAGATCCGTGAACCACACGCAAATCCTCAATTTCCACCTGGTTGACGGGCTTGCGACTGCAGAGGCGCCCGTGCTGGCGCTTTCTGGAACAGACCAGTACTGGCATAAGTTCAACATGGCAGAATTCTCGCTCGGCATTATTGCGGACGACGTGACGGACTGGGGCGTGCTGGCCGGGCGCACCGTCACGCTGGTGGAATCGCAACTTGCCATCACGGGCTTTGGGAGTACCCCCTACAAGGTGGTGGATGTCTCCAAGGCCGGGCAAAGTGCATCCCAGGGCATCCTCACCCTGGGCAACGAGGGCAAGGAGCTTCTCTTGAAGGTGCTGCGCCCCGGCACGGAGGTGCTGGCACCCGGCGAGTCCAGGCAAGCGGGAAGCGCCACCATAACCGCGCTCTCGCAAACAGAGCCCGGCCTGCTGGACCACCTCACCCTGGGCACCGACACCATCCTCGGCGCGGGCCGCGCCGCCAGCCTGGCGGACGGGTTGAAGATTCAATCCGATGCGGACTTGATGATCAAGAACATGACCATCACGGCCAACAACGAGATTCACGTGGGAGAGCACACCATCACCCTCAAGGATGTCACCATCAAGATTTCGGAGGATGTCTGCCAGCCGGTGAACGGCATCTACACCATTGACCTGAGAAACCTCATCAACTGTGATTTGGTGATGGAGAACGTGCTGCTGGACGCCTCCGACCTCATCCTGCCGGAAGGTTTCGACCCAGCCACGACATCCGTGGTGTTCGACTTCGGGGATGACGTGACTATCCAGCAAGCCACCGGGCTGGATATGCGCCTGGGCAACTACTGGAGCCCCTCCCTGAACCTGGACCAACAGGGCCAGGTCATCTTCACCAAACTGGTGGAAACCCCGGAACCCACAACGGGGGTTCTTTCCCTGCTGGGGCTTGGCCTGCTTGCCGGCCGCCGCAGAAGGCACAACTGATTTACTATGTACTATGTACTAGGTACTATTTTGAATTTAGGCGCGCGTTGCGCGCGGAGATTACCGAGGCCCGTCTGGCATACTGCCAGACGGGCCTTTTGATGGGTTGGAGGCAGCAAACCTCAGAGAGAAACGACCCTTGGCATGAATCCACCCCGCGCAAGGCGGGGTTATGTGCCGAGACGTATCAGGCGTGGTTACCCCCACGGCTTACGCCGTGGGCTGGGAAAAGGTTGTCGTTGATTCGGGCGCGCCCCGTCGCGCCCTCACCCCTTCGGGGCAAACACGCTTCGCGGTTTGTCCAATCCGCCTTACCGCGCCGCAAGCGGCGCGCCCTGAACGGGGCCGCCGGCGGCTTTGCCAAGGCGGCTCAAAATTAGGCACGCTCCGCGTGCAAGAACACTTTCGCATCGCGCCGAATGGCGCGATGTAATGAGCCGCCTTGCGGCGGCAACATTTTCCAGCCCCGGTCGTAAGACCGGGGGGGTGTCCCCCTTCGCACTTACAACTA